>DAOKZN010000147.1:0-6218 GCA_035325625.1 Mesorhizobium sp.
GGCCTTCAAAACACTGAGTCGCATCGCTTTAACCCGCATACCCGGTACTGACTGGGCATGATTAAAGCGCGTTAATGTTACCGGTCGGTTAAACCGTTAGAATCAACCGAAAATTTTCTTAAAGCCTGTGTTCAGATGACGGCGGCCATGCCGGGCAGGATCGGCTGCAGCCGCACGGTGCCGATGTCCTCCCGCTCGAACCGGCTGCCGACCTTGGTGAGCTTGGCCACCACCTGCTCTTCCTCCGGCGGCCCGATCGGTGCGATGACGGTGCCGCCGCTCGACAATTGCTCCAGCAGGAAGCGCGGCAGGCTTTCGAAGGCGGCCCACACGACGATGCGATCGAACGGCCCCTCGTTGACGAGGCCGCTGGAGCCGTCGGCCTGGCGCGCGATGACATTGGTTATGCCCAGTTCCTCGAAGCGCTGCCTCGCCTGCTCCACCAGCGTCCTGTAGCGGTCGACGGTGGCCACGCGCGCCGCCAGGCGGGACATGACGGCGGCGGTGAAGCCCGAGCCGGTGCCGATCTCCAGCACGCGGCTGCCCGGCTCCAGCGAAAGCGCCGCGATGACGGCCGCCTGCAGGTCGGCGCCCTCCATCGCCTCGCCGCACTCGATCGGCAGCATGCGGTCGGTCCAGGCGATGGGATGGAACTGGGCGGCGAGGAAGGCACGCCGGGGCGTGGCCTCGAAGGCGCTGACGAGAGGTTTGGGCACGATGCCCTTGCCGCGAAGCCTCAATAGGAAGGCGGCAAAGCCTTCGCGATCCTCATCGTCGGCCAGGCCCTGGTTCATGCAAGCGCCTTGGTGAGCTGGTCGCGCAATTCGTGCGCGGTGAAGTCGAGTTGCAGCGGCGTCACCGAAACCAGCTTGTTGCGAAGCGCGTGCAGGTCGGTGCCGGCCTTGCCCTCCGCCGGCTCGCGGCCGAAGCGCAGCCAGAAATAAGGCAGGCCGCGGCCGTCGCGCCGCTCGTCGATCCACAAGGAGTGCACCAGCTTGCCCTGGGAGGTCACGACCGTGCCGGCGACCTCCTGCGGTGCGCAATTGGGGAAGTTGATGTTGAGCAGCACGCCCTGCGGCAGCGGCGTCGCGATCAGGCGGTCCAGAAGCGACGGCGCCAGCGCCTCGGCAGTGGCGTAGGGGACGATGCGATCCTCGCCGACATAGGAATAGGCCTGGCTGAGCGCGATCGAGCGCACGCCCAGCAGCGCCCCTTCCATGGCGCCGGCCACGGTGCCGGAATAGGTGACGTCGTCGGCGATGTTGGCACCGGAATTGACCCCGGACAGGATGAGGTCGGGCAGATCCGGCAGGATCTTGCGCGCGCCCATGATCACGCAGTCGGTGGGCGTGCCGCGCACGGCGAAGTGCTTTTCGCCGATGCGGCGCAGCCGCAGCGGCTCCGAGATCGACAGCGAATGCGCATAGCCGGACTGGTCGGTCTCCGGCGCCACGACCCACACGTCGTCGGAAAGCGTGCGCGCTATGCGCTCCAGAGAAACGAGGCCCTCGGCATGGATGCCGTCGTCGTTGGTGAGAAGGATACGCATTATCCGATCTTTTCCAGCCCGCCCATATAGGACCGCAAGGCTTCAGGAATGGTTATGCTGCCGTCCTCGTTCTGGTAGTTTTCCATGACGGCGATGAGCGCGCGGCCCACGGCGACGCCGGAGCCGTTCAGCGTGTGGACGAAGAGGTTGCCCTTGCCGTCCTTGTCCTTGTAGCGGGCGTTCATGCGGCGCGCCTGGAAGTCGCCGCAGACCGAGCAGGACGAGATTTCGCGATAGGCGTTCTGGCCCGGCAGCCAAACCTCGATGTCGTAGGTCTTGCGCGCCCCGAAGCCCATGTCGCCGGTGCACAGCACCACCGTGCGGAACGGAAGGTCGAGCCGCTTCAGCACGGTTTCGGCACATTCGGTCATGCGCTCGTGCTCGGCGATGGAGCTTTCGGCGTCGGTGATCGACACCATCTCGACCTTGTTGAACTGATGCTGGCGCAGCATGCCGCGCGTGTCGCGCCCGGCCGAGCCGGCCTCCGAACGGAAGCAGGGCGTGAGCGCGGTGAGCCGCAGCGGCAGCTTCTCGTGGGCCGTGATCTCCTCGCGCACCAGGTTGGTCAGCGGCACCTCGGCGGTGGGGATCAGGCCCAGGCGGCTTTCGCCATGCGGGGTAAAGAACAGGTCTTCCGCGAATTTCGGCAATTGCCCGGTGCCGTAGAGCACCTCGTCGCGCACCATCAGCGGCGGCTGCACCTCGGTATAGCCGTGCTCGGTGGTGTGCAGGTCGAGCATGAACTGGCCGAGCGCGCGCTCCAGCCGCGCAAGCTGGCCCTTGACCACGGTGAAGCGCGAGCCGGACAGCTTCGCCGCCCGCTCGAAATCCATCATTCCGAGCGCTTCGCCCAGCTCGAAATGCTCCCTCGCCCAGTTGGGGCGCGGCGGCACGCGGCCGACCTTGCGCAACTCGACATTGTCGTGCTCGTCCTTGCCCATCGGCACGTCGTCGAGCGGCACGTTGGGCAGCACGGCCAGCGCGTCGTTCAACTCCTTGTCGAGCCGGCGCTCCTCGGCCTCGCCGTCCTGGATGAAGCCCTTGATCTCGGCCACCTCGGACTTCAGCTTCTCGGCGAGCGCTGCGTCCTTGGCCGCCATCGCCTTGCCGATCTCCTTGGAGGCGGCGTTGCGGCGCTCCTGCGCCTGCTGGAGCCTGGCGACATGGACGCGGCGGGCCTCGTCGGCGGCGACGAGGGAATCGACGGTGGACTGCGCCTCCTCCTGCGGCCACGAGCGCCGCAGCAGCGCCTCGACAAGGGCCTTCGGGTTCTCGCGAATCCATTTGACGTCAAGCATTATCCGATCCTCAACAGGCGCCAAGCGGGGTAAACCGCATCTGCGAAGGATGCAAGACGGTTCGGCCTGCCGACCCGCCTGTTCAACAAGGCAGCAGGCGCGGCACTAGGAGGAGGTGGACTTCTCCTCCTCGGCCTCACGGGCGAGCCGCTCGCGCTCGCGGCTGCGCTCGATCATGCGCGCGGTCCAGATCGAGATCTCGTAGAGAAGGATGGTGGGCAGGGCGAGCCCGATCTGGCTCAGCGGATCGGGGGGCGTCAGCACCGCGGCCACCACGAAGGCGATGACGATCGCCCATTTGCGCTTCTCGGCCAGCGCCTGCGACGACAGCAGCCCGACACGCGCCATCAGGCTGGTCACCACCGGAAGCTGGAAGACCAGCCCGAAGGAGAAGATCAGCGTCATGATGAGGCTGAGATATTCCGAGACCTTGGGCAGCAGCGAAATCTGGACGTTGCCGTCGGAGCCCGTCTGCTGCATGGCCAGGAAGAACCACATCACCATGGGCGTGAAGAAGAAATAGACGAGGCAGGCGCCCAGCAGGAACAGGAGCGGCGAGGCGACCAGGAACGGCAGGAACGCGGCGCGCTCGTTGCGGTAGAGGCCGGGCGCGATGAACTTGTAGATCTGCGTGGCGATGAGCGGAAAGGCGATGACCATGCCGCCGAACATGGCGAGCTTGATCTGCGTGAAGAAGAATTCCTGCGGCGCCGTGTAGATCAGCTCGACCTTGTGCGTGTCGAGGCCGGCCCATTGCGTGGCCCATCTGAACGGGATGACCAGCAGGTTGAACAGCTTCTTGGCGAAGAAGAAGCAGACCAGGAAGGCGATGAAGAAGCCGGCGATCGACCAGATGAGCCGCTTCCGCAGCTCGATCAGATGCTCGATCAGCGGGGCGGACGACTTTTCGATTTCTTCCCGGTCGTGGTCGGTAAGGCTCACTTGGGGGTTCCCTTGGCTTCCCTCTTGCCGGCCTTTTCGGCGACTTTCGCGGCAGATGCTTTCCTGCCCGCGGCTGGCGCCTTGGCCGGTCCGGCGGAAGCGGGTTTCGCAGGCGCCTTGGCCTCCGTGACCTTTGCCGCGGCGGAACGGCCGCCCCGGGCCGCGGCCTTGGTGGCAGGTGCTTCCGCCTTGGCCGGCGCTTCGGCCTTGCTCGCGGTGGTGGCCTTGGCCGCCCTGCCCTTCCTGGCCGTCGTCGAGGCAGCGGCGGCAACCGGCTCGGCCGGCGGATTTTGCAGCGCAGGAGGCGGCGTCTCAAGCGCTTCCGGCAGCGCGGCCGCGCCGTTCTTGAGCGGTTCGGCCGGCTGTGCCGCGTCGTCGGCCTTCGGCACGTCGGTTTCCGCCGGCTTCGGCTTCATCGCCTGGTCGAGGCCGGAGCGCACGTCCTGGGCCGCCTGCTCGAAGGGATTGAGCTGCTTCCTGATCTCCGTCATCGGATTGAGGCTGCGCAGCGAATCGACGGACTTCTTGACGTCCTCGAGCTCGGCTTCCTTCAACGCCTCGTTGAACTGGCGCTGGAAATCGCCCGCCATGCCGCGCAGCTTCGCCGTCATGCGGCCCATGGTGCGCAGCATGTTTGGCAGGTCCTTCGGGCCAACGACCACGATCATGACGATCGCGATCACCAGCATCTCGCTCCAGCCGACTTCAAACATGGCTAATCGTTCCGACTAGAGGCTGAACCTTGCTTCCGCTCAGCTCTTGCCGGCCTTTTCCTTCGCCGTCGAGACGGTTTCGTCGGCACGATGCTCGACGGTGCGGCTTGCCTCGACTGTATCGTCGTCGTCGGCCATGCCCTTCTTGAAGCTCTTGATGCCCTTGGCCATGTCGCCCATCAGCTCGGGAATCTTGCCGCGGCCGAACACCAGAAGCACGATCACCAGCACGATCAGCCAGTGCCAAATCGAAAACGAACCCATTGCATCTCTCTCGAACTGCTTGTCTCGATCTGATCTATGCGTTTTTTCGTTCCGATTCAAACGGAACTAGGGCCGCGCCTGTGCATGAATGCCACAAAGGGGCGATTGCACCGCCTCCGGGGGCTCAATCCTCCGTGACACGCGGCGTCAAAAGACCCAGTTCCTCTAGGTCGATGTCGGTCAGCGGGTCTTCGTCCTGCGTCAGTTCGTCCGGGTCGGCCGGCGGCAGCGGAACCGAGAAATTGGCCGGCATGCGGCTCGAAAGCAGACCCGCGCCCTTCAGTTCCTCGATGCCCGGCAGGTCGCGGATCTCCTCCAGATTGAAATGGTCGAGGAATTTTTCCGTGGTGCCGTAGGTGACGGGCCGGCCCGGCGTCTTGCGGCGGCCGCGCATCCTCACCCACTCCGTCTCCAGCAGCGTGTCGAGCGTGCCCTTGGAGGTTTCGACCCCGCGTATGTCCTCGATCTCGGCACGCGTCACCGGCTGGTGGTAGGCGATGATCGCCAGCACCTCCAGCGCCGCGCGCGACAGCTTCTTCTGCTGCACGGCGTCGCGGCTCATGAGGAAGGCGAGGTCGCCGGCGGTGCGGAAGGCCCAGGCATCGCCCGTCCGCACGAGATTGACCCCCCGGCGCGCATAGACCTGCTGCAACTCGGCCATGGCCGCCTGCACGTCCGCCCCCTGCGGCAGGCGGGCGGCAAGCTGCCTGTCGCTGACCGGCTCGGCGCTGGCGAAGACGATCGCCTCGGCCATGCGCATCGTCTCGGCAAGATGCAGCCGCGCGGCCGGGTTTTCCGCAGACGCCGCGTCTTCCGGCTGGACCCCTGCCGGGAAGGGAATGACCGAAGCCTTGCCGCCCTCGCTCATGACGCCGCCTCGGCTGTGCCGGCGCGCCGGCGCCCGCGCAGATAGAGCGGCGCGAAGACCTCGTCCTGACGCATTTCCATCGTGCCCTCCCGCACCAGCTCCAGCGTGGCGGCGAACGAGCTGGCGACGGCCGTGCGCCTGTCCTGCGGGCTGGCAAGATAGTCGATGAGAAAGGCGTCAAGCGCCGTCCAGTCGGCCGCCGAGCCGATAAGCCGCGTCAAAATGGCGCGCGCTTCCTTGAGCGACCACACGCCGCGCTTGGCGATCTGCACGTTGGTGATGGCCTGACGCTGGCGCTGCGCGGCATAGGCGGTGAGAAGGTCGTAGAGCGTGGCCGAGAACTCGTTGCGCTTTTCCACGATCACCATTTCCGGCATGCCGCGCGCGAACACGTCGCGCCCCAGCCGGTTGCGGTTGACCAGCCTGGCCGCCGCCTCGCGCATGGCTTCCAGCCGCCGCAGGCGGAACTGCAGCAGCGCGGCCATTTCCTCGCCGCTCTCGCCCTGCTCGCCCTTCTGCTTGGGGATCAGCAGCTTCGACTTCAGGAAGGCCAGCCACGCCGCCATGACCAGATAGTCGGCGGC
>DAOKZN010000148.1:0-6120 GCA_035325625.1 Mesorhizobium sp.
GCGGCACCGGCGTGTGCCTGATCGGCGAGACGGTGCGCCAGCAGTTCTTCGGCGCGGGAGACCCCGACGGCGAGATCATCCGCGTCAACCGCTCGAGCTGCAAGATTATCGGGGTGCTGGCGCCGAAGGGCTACACCGGCTTCGGGCAGGACCAGGACAATGTGGTGCTGATGCCGCTGGCCGGCTTCCAGCGCCGCATCGCCGGCAACCGCAACATCGACAACATCTATGTCGCGGCCGACGAGGCCACGCCGACATCTGAGCTGCTGCCGCGCGTGGAAGACATATTGCGCGACGCCCGCCGCGTTCCGCAGGACAGGGACAGCGACTTCTCCATCCGCGACATGACCCAGATCGCAGACACCATGGCCAGCGCCACCTCGACCATGACCGGCATGCTGGGCGCCGTCGCCGCCGTCTCGCTGCTGGTCGGCGGCATCGGCATCATGAACATCATGCTGGTGTCGGTGACGGAGCGCACGCGCGAGATCGGCATCAGGCTGGCCATCGGCGCGCATGAGAAGCACATCCTCGTCCAGTTCCTGGTGGAGGCCACCGTGCTGTCGCTGCTGGGCGGCATCGTCGGCATCGCGCTCGGCCTGTCGCTGGCAGGCGTGGCCGTGCTGATGCTCGACATCCCCTTTGCGCCGAACCCGGCCGTCATCCTGCTCGCGGTCGGCTTCTCGGCGCTGATCGGCATGGTGTTCGGCTTCTTCCCGGCGCTGCGCGGCGCCCGCCTCGACCCGATCGAGGCGCTGCGGCACGAATAGACATGCGCCAGGGCAAGAGCGGAAGCGCCTATTCGGCTCCCGAAAAGTGCCAGTCGATCAACGGCCGCATATAGGGCGAAAGCCCCTCCGGCAGGTCGCGTGCGTGGCGGATGACGACGGGCCCGACGATCTCGGGATCGGGCTCCGCCGCCACGAAGGCGGAGATGCGGCGCACCAGTTCGTCCGCCGGCTCCGCCATGCGGTATCGGCGGAAGACCACCGTGCCGACCTGCGTGGACAGCACATGATAGCGCTCGCCGCGCAGGGCGGCCGAGAGGTCGAGCCCGGTCTCCTCGCGCGCCTCGCGCATCATGTTGGCATCGACATCGACCAGGCGATCGCGGAAATCGCCGGGCTCGAAGGAGCCGGCGGCGAAATAGACCTTGCCGGCGTTGACAGTGTGCGGCCCCATACGGATCGCCACCAGCGCGTTGTCGCCGGAAACCAGCATGGCATGGGCGAAGGCATGGCCGGCGCCCGGCGTTTCGCGGCGGCCGCGCCAGTAGAGGAAGGTGGCATAGCGGACCGCGTGGCAGCGCCCGACGAGCCGCCCGTCGCGATAGGCGAGTGCGGAGAGCAGCACGATGGTGCCGTCGAAAAGCGCCGGGTTGGCGGCCACCTCGCGCCGCCAGTTTGCCTCGATCGCCGCTGCGTTGGCCGTCTCGAAGGGGTGCGGCGCCGGGTCCAGCCGCACGTCGACCGCATCGACCGGCAGGATGACGCCGCTGGGCAGGTCGATGCTCACGGTGCCGCGCGCCTCATACCAGATCCAGCGTGACCGCGACCGGGCAATGGTCGGAAGCCTTGGGCCTGTCCCAGCCGGCCCGGGGAAACCGCTCCACCTCCTGCCCGGCGGGAAACGGCGTGCGCCAGGGCTGGCCGTTGCGGACGATGTCGGGCACGGCGGCCTCGTTTCGCGAGGCGAGCGCCGGCGACAGCAATATGTAGTCGAGCTGGCACAGGTGCCGCTCCTGCGGCCCGCGCGTGTGGTAGAGCGTCCAGCGGTCCATTTCCGGCCGCCGCTCCACCACGTTCTCGCAGAAGCCGCCGGCAAGCAGCACGTCGAGGCAGGACCGGTCTTCGTCGGCCACCTCGAAGCGGTAGCCGGAATGGGAATCGCCGTCGATCTTCACGCGCTGGCGGTAGTCGTTCATGTCGCCGCAGATCGCCCACCGCTTGGAAGCCGCATGGTCGCGGCCGAAGCGGCTCTCCACGATGCGCCGCACGGCCGACGCCTCGGCGATGCGCAGCGGCATGGTGGCCGCGCGGCCGTCGAGCCCGTTGCGCGGCGGCCCCATCGACTTGAAATGCACCAGATAGAGCGTGAGCGGCACCCCGCCGACGGTGACGTCCACCTCCAGGCAGTCGCGGCGGAAGATGCGCTGGGAGGGCTCGTATCCCAGCGAGGCAAGCTCGGGCGTGAACAGCCCGAACTGCTCGAAGGTGACATAGGCATGGCTGGTCATGCGCACGAACTCGATCGGCTGGCCGTGCATGGTCTCGGCCCGCATCATGATGGCCACGTCGATGCCGCGCGAATCGTTGCCGGCCGTGGTGTATTTCTGCCGGTAGCCCTCGCCGATCATCTTGAACAGATAGCCGTATTCGAACGCCTTCAGCGCCTCGATATTGTCCACCTCCTGCAGGCAGATGATGTCGGCGCGGGTGGCGGCGATGGCCAGCGCCGTCAGTTGCCGCGTGTCGTCGGAATGGGCGATGACGCGCGCCTGCTCCAGCATGCGGTATTCGGCCTCCGTGCGGATGTCGAACAGGGCCAGCGTCCGGTCCTCGTTGAGCTGGTTGCGGAAACCGGAGAAATCGAACCTGTTCATCAGGTTCTCGACATTGAAGGTGGCGAGGCGCAGCGACATGACCGGGAGCTTTGCCCCCAAGCCGGCGCAAACACAACCCTGCATCTGAGGCTCGCCCGGGCTTGCTCGCGCGGGAAAGCGGAGCGCGGGCGCGGTTGCGCTGCCATATGGTTGAAGGAACCTTTCGCGTTCATCGTCCGTTCATGCGGACAACAGCATTGTGATGCCCTCTCCCGGCTACCGGGGCGCCGGGATGGCCCGTTACCCCATGGAGAGTGTAATGAAACCGCTCCTTTCCTCCGTTTCGCTCAAATCCGGGCTGATCGCGCTCGGCCTTGCGGCCAGCCTGTCCGTTTCCACGCTCGCCGAGGCGATGCCGCAGGTGCCCCTGACGGTGCCGGCGAGCGCGACGACGCCGAACGTCACGCCGGTGCGCGACAGCTGGGCCGGCGGCAACGACCGCGGCACCGCCCCCATATGGCGCAACCGCGGCCTGCAACGGAACTGGCGCGGCGACCGCGCATGGCGAGGTGATCGCGCATGGCGCGGCGACCGCAATTGGCGAAGTGACCGCAACTGGCGTGGCGACCGCGACTGGAACAGGCGCTGGTATCGGGGCGGCCCCCGCTATCGCGGCGACGGCTGGGCCTTGGGCGCCGCCGGCCTGATACTCGGGCTCGGCCTGGGCGGCCCCTATTATTCTCCCGGCTACTACGGCCCCGACTATTACACGCCGCGACGCGTCTACAGGGTCTCCAACGCCCATGTGCGCTGGTGCTATGCGCGCTATCGGTCCTACAGGGCTTCGGACAACACGTTCCAGCCCAACCACGGCCCGCGCAAGCAGTGCCGCTCGCCCTACTGATGGACGCCTGACCAAGGGAACCGTGTGAGGCATCGGCGCCACCGCAGCGGCGGCGCCAAAAGAATTTCAGACGAACTCGATGCCAACCGTGGTGCGCGAGCGCCAGCGTACCCGCGCGGCACGCGGGCCGGCGGTGCCGTTGACGGCGAGGTCGAACACGGCCGGCACCGCCAGCGTGTCGCCGAACACCAGCAGCGCCCCGTTGCGGGATTCGTTGCGCACCACGCATTCCATCGCGCCGAACCCCTTGTTGAACGAAAGCGCGGCGCCCTTCAGGGTGCGCCGCCGCAAGACGGCGCGGCGGTCGGGGAAGACTTCGCCGTCTATGCCGATCGACTTTTCGGTAATCTGGTTCATGGCAGGTCTCCGGAACCCCTTTCAGGGCCGGCCAAGCGAGAACCGTGCCGGTCCGGCATGTGCCGCAACGGCACAGAAAAGCAGACGGCCGGCGGATTGACCCGCCGGCCGGCCTGAATGACTGGAAAGACCTCACGGTCGGTCTGGAAACCCGTCAGGGCGCGTCGCGTCAGTCGCACGCCGCCCCGACGAATTTCAGACGGCGGTCAGTTCTTGGCCTTGTCCACCAGCTTGTTCTTGGAAATCCACGGCATCATGCCGCGCAGCTTCTCGCCGACCTGCTCGATCGGATGCTCGTCGTTGAGGCGGCGGGTGGCCTTGAAGCGGGCCGCGCCCGAACGGTATTCCTGCATCCATTCGGAAGTGAACCTGCCGGTCTGGATGTCCTTCAGCACCCGCTTCATCTCGGCCTTGGTCTCGGCGGTGATGATGCGCGGGCCGGACACGTATTCGCCCCACTCGGCGGTGTTGGAGATGGAGTAGTTCATGTTGGCGATGCCGCCCTCATAGATCAGGTCGACGATCAGCTTCACCTCGTGCAGGCACTCGAAATAGGCCATCTCGGGCGCGTAGCCGGCTTCCACCAGCGTCTCGAAGCCGGCGCGGATCAGTTCCACCAGGCCGCCGCACAGCACCACCTGCTCGCCGAACAGGTCGGTCTCGCATTCCTCGCGGAAGTTGGTCTCGATGATGCCGGAACGGCCGCCGCCGACGCCGCAGGCATAGGAGAGCGCGAGGTCGAGCGCGTTGCCGGAAGCATCCTGATGCACCGCCACCAGGCAGGGCACGCCGCCGCCTTTCTGGTATTCGCCGCGCACGGTGTGGCCGGGGCCCTTGGGCGCGATCATGACGACGTCGACCGAAGCCTTCGGCTCGATCAGGCCGAAATGCACGTTGAGGCCGTGGGCGAAGGCGATCGCCGCGCCGTCCCTGATATGGGGGGCTATTTCATTGCGATAGATGTCGGCCTGCAGTTCGTCCGGGGTGGCCATCATCATCAGGTCGGCCCACTTGGCGGCCTCGGCCACCGAAAGCACCTTGAGCCCGTCGGCCTCGACCTTCTTGGCGGTCGGCGAACCAGCCTTGAGGCCGATGGCGATTTCCTTGGCGCCCGAATCCTTCAGGTTCAGCGCATGGGCGCGGCCCTGGCTGCCATAGCCGATGACGGCGACCTTCTTGCCCTTGATGAGATTGAGATCGGCGTCGCGATCGTAATAGACACGCATTTTCTGTCCTTCCCGGTTTGAAATTCACTGACCCCGAGGGTCTTTCCTTGCCCCATACAGGGCGAGAAACTGCTGCGTGGCGCGGGCGGCGTCGCCGGCGACCGCCGCTTCCGTCAGGCCCGGCCAGTCGCCGAGCAGCAGGCGGATCTGCACGTCGCGGCCGACCAGCCCGAAAAAGGTGCGGAACGCCGTTTCCGAATCCTCGAAGGCGAGATAGCCCCGCCTCTTGCCGGCTTCCAGCACCGGCTTCAGGCGCCCGGCGAGCGCGAAGCGCCCGTTCTCCAGCACGATCGCGCCGAGATTGCCCTTGCCAGAAGCCGTATGGCTGACGGCGACCCGGTTGAGCGCGATGGAGGTGTCGCTGGAAATCACCTTCAGCCAGTCGCGGGCGAAGCCTTCAAGGCTTTCGGTCAGCGCCACGAGGTCGAGATTGCCGGCGTCGACCGGCATGACCCTGACCTTCGAAGCCTGCCAGCGCACGGCCGCGGTCAGCAATCCCTCGCGGTCGCCGAACCATTTGTAGAGGGTTTCCTTGGAGCAGCTGGCGCGTCGCGCCACCGCCGCCATGGTCAGGTCCCCCTCCTCCACCAGAAGCCGCAGCACGGCATCCAGCACGTCGCGCTGGCGCGGCGTGAGGTCCTCGACGGCCCCGTCCCTTTCCGGCTGCAACATCACGTCTTCGCTGCGATCCGACTGGATTTTCCCTGACGGCCGGCGCCGCGGGCGGAACCGTACCGTACGTTACGGTTCGCTTATGGCGCAAACCAACCCGCCTTGCAAGCGCGCAGTGCGGCGGCCGGAAGGCGCGGTGCGGAGCCGGGCGCTCCCGCTGCCCAATAGAGGCGGAAACGCCGCGGCTGCGGCCCCTCAGATGGCCACCTGGGTGCCGATCTCGACCACTCGGCCGGTAGGAATCTGGAAATATTCGGTCGCATCGGCCGCGGTGCGCGCCAGGCCGATGAACAGGCGGTCCTGCCAGAGCGGCATGCCGGAACTGGGCGAAGCCTTGAGCGAACGCCGCGACAGGAAGAAGGAGGTGGTCATGATGTCGAACTTCCAGCCCTGCTTGCGGCAGATGGCCAGCGCGCGCG
>DAOKZN010000149.1:0-6102 GCA_035325625.1 Mesorhizobium sp.
TGCGCGAAGGCGACGCCATATCGCCCTTCTACGATCCGATGATCGCCAAGCTCGTTGCCCACGGGCCGGATCGGCCGGCGGCGCTGGCTGCGCTGCGGCAGGCGCTGGCGGCCACGGAGGTCGCCGGCTCGACCGTCAACACCGCCTTCCTGGCGGCGCTGGCCGCCAACCCGGATTTCGCCGCCGGCGACGTCGACACCGGGCTGATCGGCCGCAAGCAGGAAGAACTCACCGCGATCCCGCCGCCTTCGGACGGCATCGCCGCTGCGGCGGCGCTCGCGGCCTCCGGCATCGCGGAGCGGCCGGCTTCCGCCGATCCGTGGGCGACGCTTGCCGGCTATGCGCATTTCCACGCCATGCCGCAACGCACCCGCCTGCGGTACGGCGAGCAGGAGATCGCCGCGCTGATTTCCGTAGACAATGGCGGGCCGCGCGTGATGCTGGAAAAGGACGCCGAGGGGGCGCGGCCGGTTCACCCCTCCACGGCGCGGCTTGCCCGCTGGCCGGGGCACATCACCGTGTTCGACGGCGCGGTCGCACATAATTTCGCCATGCCGGACGCGCTTGCCGCTGCGGACGAGGCAGGTGCGGGCGCCGCGTCGCTGCGCGCGCCGATGCCGGGCCTCGTGAAGCTGGTGCGGGTCGCCCAGGGTGAGACCGTGAGCAAGGGGCAGCCGCTGCTCGTCCTGGAAGCGATGAAGATGGAGCATACCATCGCGGCCCCGCATGACGGCGTGATCGCCGAGATCGCCGCAGAGGGTAGCCAGGTCAGCGACGGCACGGTGCTGGTGAGGTTCGTGGAGGAGGAGTGACCGGGTTCCTGTCGGAATCATCTCCCATATCATTGAATCCGAGGCATGGATTCCCGGCACTCGCCACTCATGCTCCGCACTCGCGTCGAGGCCGGGAATGACGGCTTTCAGATTCGCCTTCGCCAATCACCTGCGTTGGAGAGTGGCGCAACATAGGCACTTCGTCATTCCCGACCGCGTAGCGAGCGACGCGAACGAAGAGTGTCGGGAATCCATGCCTCGGATTCGCAACGACAAAGCCTGCGCTCAAATCCCATAAAAATGGCCGGGACAAGCCCGGCCATTCCGTTTTCCGCGCTGCCCCGATCAGTCCAGCGGGATCGGCGCGTATTTGCCGTCGTGCCACTGGTTGATGTCGTAGCTGGCGTTCTTGAGGTCGCCCTTCTCGTCGAAGGTCACGTCGCCGACCACGGTGTGGATCGGCTCGCCGTTCTTCAGCGCCTCGGCCACCTTGGCCGGATCGTCGGAGCCGGCGCGCTCGATGCCCTGCGCGAAGGCCTGGATCACGGCATAGGAGAACAGCGTGAAGCCCTCGGGCGTGAAGCCGCCGGCCTTGATCTTCTCCACAGCTTCCTTGGCTTCAGGCTTGGCCTGCGGGTCGGACGGGAACACGAACATGGTGCCCTCGCCGGCCGGGCCGGCGATCTGCCAGAATTCCGGCGAGGCGATGGAATCGGGCATGATGAGCTGGAACTTGAAGTTCTGCTCGGCGGCCTGGCGCAGGATCAGCCCGGCCTCCGGATGGTAGCCGCCGAAATAGACGACGTCCGCCTTCATTTCCTTGAGCTTGGTGACGAGCGCGGAATAGTCCTTCTCGCCGGCGTTGATGCCGTCGTAGAAGACCTCCTTCAGCCCGCTCTCGTTCATGGTCGCCCTGACGGCATCGGCCACGCCCTGGCCGTAGGCGCTCTTGTCGTGCAGGATGGCGACGTTCTTGCCGGCATATTTCTTGGCGATCCACGGCCCGATGAAGGCGCCCTGCGCGTCGTCGCGGGTGTAGAGGCGCATGATCGTGGCCCAGCCCTTGGCGGCGGCGTCATCGGTCATGACCGGGTTGGACGAGGCCGGGCTCATCATCATCACTCCGCCTTCCGCATAGACGGCGGAAGCGGGAATGCTGGAGCCCGAGCAGGCATGACCGTCCACGAACTTGATGCCGTTGGCGACGATGCGGTTGGCGATCGAAACGGCCTGCTTCGGATCGCACTGATCGTCTTCCATGGACAGCTTGATCGTGCGGCCGTTGATGCCGCCCGCGGCGTTGATGGCGTCGGCGGCGGCCTGCGCGCCCTGCTTGAACTGGTCGCCGATATTGGCGAGCTGCCCGGTCATGGGCCCGGCCACGGCGAAGGTGATGTCGTCGGCCAGCGCGCCCGACGTGCTCAGCAGCAGGCCGAACAATGCTGCCTGAAGGATTCTGGTTTTTTTCATGGTGCTCCCGTCCTCAACTCTTGCGCCGCCCCCCTGGCAGCGCACCTCTGGAGGAGGTGGACAATTCCACTCTTCTGGAACTCTGTCCAGACGCATTAGCGCGCGGCGGGCGGCTTTGCGTGCGGCGTGGTAAAAAGGCGAAAGCCGCGCCGGCCTTGTTCCGGCCGGTCGCGGCTTTGGCGGCGGGCCCGGCGGCACCGAAGCGCCCCTGCCCGCATGCTTCCCTGTCCTGCGCGAAAGGTACGTTGCCTGCCGCGTCGTTATACTTCGGTCTTCCCGTTCGCGGCCGTTGGAGCGGCCGGTCCCCGGCGTCAGCCGTTCGTCAGTGCAGCGTCATCCATTCGCGGGCTTCGCGCAGCGCCTGGGCGATCTCGCCCTTCGACATGGCGGCCGACAGTTCCGAGCGCAGTTCGGCGGCCCGCAGCGAACCCTTGATCGCGGCGATGTTGAACCATTTATGCGCGGCCACCACGTCGATCTCGCAGTCGCGGCCGGTGGCATACATCATGCCGAGTTCGAACAGGATATCGGCCTGCGCGGTGGCGCCCATCGTGCCGAAACCGGCTTCAAGCATTTCGAAACGTGCCATTTTTCGTCCCCTGTCTTGCTCCCGAGAGCCGCCTTTTTTCGTCCTGCGGGGCTGCTCTTGCGATGCTTCGAAGGATGCCGGCGAGCCTTGAATCCGTCGTTAAATGGCGTGCTTAATTTGAAGAAAACAAAGCTAAAACAAGAGGTAAACGTGAGATTCCGTTAAGGATAGAAAGCCTGCGATCGCGCGGTTTCCGGGAAAATTCGCTGAAAATTCCGGCAAGCCGCCGAAAGGCTTCGCTAACCACGAAAAAAGCCGCGATCCGGGAAATGCCCGCGGCAGGCATGGCGGCCCGGCAAAAAATGCTGCGTTGCTTACCCAGCGGCACCGCTTCCGCTTGCCCGGCAAGCGCACTAACCTGTGCCGACGCAGGGCCTGACGGCGGGGACGGGACACCGCCGGGCCTGCAAAGGGAGGACACAGATGTTTGGCAAGTTCAGCATGGCGCTCGCGGCCGGGCTCATCATGGCGGGCACGGCCCTGGCCGACCCGATCGAAGGCAACTGGAAGACAGCATCCGGCGCCACGGCGGCGATCGCCGGCGGTGGCGGCGGCTTTTCCATCACGCTGAAGACGGGCAAGCATGCCGGCAAGCGCATCGGTTCGTTCAAGGCCGCCGGCGATGCCAGATACACCGGCACCATCACCGATCCGGACAGCGACAAGACCTATAACGGCAAGGCCAGCGTGACCGGCAGCGCGCTGAAGATGAGCGGCTGCGTGCTCGGCGGCCTGATCTGCAAGAGCCAGACCTGGACGAAGATGTGAGCAGTAGGGCAGTAGGGCAGTAGGGCAAGGATCAAGCGGGCGCGGCCCGCGTCAATGCATTCTTTCTCCGCGGCGTTCCGGCCGGCAACATACTGCCCTGTTCCCCTACTGCCTTATTCCCTATCTTGCCCTTTGCCCGAACAGCACCTTCTGCGCTTCCTTGTCGTCGGCGAGGTTGCGGCGGTGCTCCTGCCCGACCTCGACGGCCCGCACGACGGCCGGACGGGCGGCGATGGCCTCGAACCAGCGCTTGAGGTTGGGGAAATCGTTCAGGTCCTGGCCCTGGTTCTGATGGGGGCGAACCCAGGGAAACGCGGCCATGTCGGCGATGGAGTAGTCGCCGGCAAGATAATCGCGGTCGGCGAGGCGGCGGTTCATCACGCCGTAGAGCCGGTTGACCTCGTTGGTGTAGCGCTCGATGGCATAGGAAATCTTTTCCGGCGCATATTGGCGGAAATGATGCGCCTGCCCCGCCATCGGCCCCAGGCCGCCCATCTGCCAGAACAGCCACTGGTCCACTTCCGTGCGCCGGCGCTCGTCCGCCGGATAGAACTTGCCGAACTTGCGGCCGAGATATTGCAGGATGGCGCCGGATTCGAACACGGAGATCGGCCTTCCGTCCGGCCCCTCGGGATCGACGATGGCCGGCATGCGGTTGTTGGGCGCGATCTCGAGGAAGGACGGCTCGAACTGCTCGCCGCGGCCGATGTTCACATATCTGATCTCGTAGGGAATGCCTGTCTCTTCAAGGAAGATCGTGATCTTGTGGCCGTTGGGCGTGGGCCAGTAGTGGAGTTCGATCGGGGCGGTCTGCGCTGTCATGCCTAGTCTCCGGCGTTGAGGATAGCCCAAGGCAGATAGACATTGCGCGCCCCGGCGCAAGCCGCGGCGGGCTCAAAACTCCGTCAATAAATTTGAACCTGCGATGAACGGCCTTCTCAGAGCCGGTTCAGGCGCGCGCAGGCATCCTTGCCCCGTATCGAGGGGAAAGAACGATGCTCGCGCGCCGCTTCACCATAGTCTGCCTGCTGGTGACCCTTTTCGGCATGGGTTTCGCCGTCCTCGTCGCCGAGGCCGGCCGCTCCGAACGCCGCTGGGAGGAAGCCGGCCGCTGCGTGATCGCCTGCCCGGACTTCCCGTTCCACTGATTTCCGCGAAAGCATCGTCATGTCCCGCTCCGCCGCCAAGATCCGCAAGTTCCTGCATCTGCTGCCCCGCGCCGGCATCATCCTGCTGATGCTGGCCGCGCCCGTGCTGGCGGTGCCCAGCCTGCGCAGCGGGCCGGACGCCACGATCGAGGCGCCGGCGCTGAAGAAGACCGGCGTCGGGTTCGTGCTGCTGGTCAGCCTGCGGCGGGGCTGATCGGGCCGTACCCTCCTCCCAAGCGCAGCATCCTGCTCTATAATGGGCCATGGAAAAGCGAATCTACCCCGAGGCCATCGAGACCATCGTCATGCCGGAGCCATATGCTCCGCGCAGCTTCAACGAGGCGAGCGAGGCGGTGGCGGCGTTGCGCGCGCTCTACGAGCGCAACACCGCCTTCCTGCGCGATTCCTTCTCGGCGCTGGCTTCCGGCGGCGACGGCAACGTGCGCTACCGGGCCTTCTATCCGGCGGTCAGCGTCACCACCACGTCGTTCACCCAGGTCGATTCCCGTCAGGCCTACGGCCACATGCCCACCCCCGGCACGTTCACCACCACCATCACCCGGCCCGACCTGTTCGAGAGCTACCTGACCGAGCAGCTTCGCCTCATCATGCGCAACCACGGCGTGCCGGTGACGGTATCGGAATCGGACACGCCCATCCCGTTGCATTTCGCCCTCATCGAGGGCACGCATGTCGACGCCTCGGCGGCCGAGCACATCAAGCGGCCGATCCGCGACCTGTTCGACGTGCCGGATCTCGACGGCACCGACGACCACATCGCCAACGGCACGCTGGAAGTGGGCATGGGCGACCCGCGGCCGCTGGCGCCGTTCACCGCGCAGCGGGTGGACTATTCGCTGCATCGCCTGACCCACTACACCGCCACCAGCCCGCAGCATTTCCAGAACTACGTGCTGTTCACCAACTACCAGTTCTACATCGACGAGTTCTGCGCGCTGGCCCGCGACATGATGGCCAGGGGCGAAGGCGGCTACGAGGAATTCGTCGAGCCGGGCAATCTCGTCACCCGTTCGGGAGAGAACCAGCCCTACGAGGGCGCAACCCCGCACCGCCTGCCGCAGATGCCGGCCTACCACCTGAAGAAGCCGAACCATGGCGGCATCACCATGGTCAATATCGGCGTCGGCCCGTCCAACGCCAAGACCATCACCGACCATGTCGCGGTGCTGCGGCCGCACGCCTGGGTGATGCTGGGCCATTGCGCCGGCCTGCGCAACACGCAGGCGCTGGGCGACTACGTGCTGGCGCACGCCTATGTGCGCGAGGACCACGTGCTGGACGACGACCTGCCGGTGTGGGTGCCGGTGCCGCCGCTGGCCGAGATCCAGGTGGC
>DAOKZN010000150.1:0-6077 GCA_035325625.1 Mesorhizobium sp.
TGCGCGCCTGCTCGACCGGGATGCGCTTGCCGCGCATGACGCCGTTGAGGTCGCAGACCGCGGCCCTCAGGCTCTGGATGTCCTTCCGTTCCTCAAGCCATTCCAACATATACGACACGGCATCCGACAATTCCTACCTCCTTGCTGATTGCACAAGGAACGCGCGGTCCCGCGCGGCCGGAACGGCCGGGAAGTATGCGTGAAGATATATGTTCCAGATGGCCGTAATTTTGGGGCCGCTGCCTGAAAATGGGTTGCACGATCCGTCGCCAGCATATCGGGCGGGCGCCCGAATGCCAAGCTCGCCACATCATGGTGCAGGAACGGGCGCGGGCGGCGCTATATATTGCGCCGCTTGCCCTCCATCAGGTCGAGCACGGCGCGGGCCGCGTCGAGGACGTTGGTGCCGGGGCCGAAGACGGCTGCGACGCCGTGGTCGAGCAGGAACTGGTAGTCTTGGCGCGGCACCACGCCGCCGACGACCACGATGACGTCGCCGGCGCCGCGCGCCTTCAGCGCCTGCACCAGTTGCGGCGCCAGCGTCTTGTGGCCGGCCGCAAGGGAGGACATGCCCACGACATGGACCTTGTTCGCCACGGCGAGGTCCGCCGCTTCGTCCGGTGTCTGGAACAATGGCCCGGCCAGCACCTCGAAGCCGATGTCGCCGAAGGCCGAGGCGATGATCTTGGCGCCGCGGTCGTGCCCGTCCTGGCCGAGCTTGGCCACCATGACGCGCGGCGTCTCGCCCAGACGCGCGGCGAAATCCTCCAGCCGCCTGACCAGCGTCTCGTATTCCGGCTCGCCCTGGTAGGCCGCGCCATACACCTTGCGCACCACCTTCGGCACGGCCGCGTGGTCGCCGAAAGCCTCGCGCAGCGCGTTCGAAATCTCCCCCAGCGTGGCGCGGGCGCGCGCGGCATCGACCGCCGCTTCGAGGATGTTACCTTTGCCGGTGCGGGCCACTTCGCGCAGCAGGGCGATCGCTTCTTCGCATTTCTTCGGATCGCGCTGGCGGCGGACCTTTTCGATGCGCGCGATCTGCGCCTCGCGCACAGCCTTGTTGTCGATGTCGAGGATCTCCAGCTCTTCCTCGTTCTCCAGCCGGAACTTGTTGACGCCGACGATGACCTCGTCGCCGCGGTCGATCGCCGCCTGCTTGCGCGTGGCGGCCTCCTCGATCAGGCGCTTGGGCAGGCCCTCGTTGACGGCCCTGGTCATGCCGCCCATGGCCTCGATCTCCTCGATCAGCCCCCAGGCCTTGTCGGCGAGCTCCTTGGTGAGGCTCTCGACATAATAGGAGCCGGCCAGGGGGTCGACCACCCTGGTCACGCCGGTCTCGTTTTGCAGGATGAGCTGCGTGTTGCGGGCGATGCGGGCCGAAAACTCCGTCGGCAGCGCGATCGCCTCGTCGAGCGCGTTGGTGTGCAGGCTCTGCGTGCCGCCGAGCGCCGCCGACAGCGCCTCGTAGGCGGTGCGGATGACGTTGTTGTAGGGGTCCTGCTCCTGCAGCGACACGCCCGACGTCTGGCAATGGGTGCGCAGCATGAGCGAGGAGGATTTCTTCGGCTCGAACTCTTCCATGATGCGGGTCCACAGCAGGCGCGCGGCGCGCAGCTTGGCCGCCTCCATGAAGAAGTTCATGCCGATGGCGAAGAAGAAGGACAGCCGGCCGGCGAAGTCGTCGACGTCGAGCCCCTTCTTCAGCGCCGCGCGCACATATTCGCGCCCGTCGGCCAGGGTGAAGGCCAGTTCCTGCACCAGCGTCGCGCCCGCCTCCTGCATGTGGTAGCCGGAGATCGAGATCGAGTTGAACTTCGGCATCTCCTTCGCCGTGTACTCGATGATGTCGGCGACGATGCGCATCGAGGGCTCGGGCGGGTAGATGTAGGTGTTGCGGACCATGAACTCCTTGAGGATGTCGTTCTGGATGGTACCCGAAAGCTGCGCGCGCGGCACGCCCTGCTCCTCGCCGGCGACGATGAAGCTGGCGAGGATGGGGATCACCGCGCCGTTCATGGTCATCGACACCGACACGCTGTCGAGCGGGATGCCGTCGAACAGGATCTTCATGTCCTCGACCGAGTCGATCGCCACGCCCGCCTTGCCGACATCGCCCTCGACGCGCGGATGGTCGCTGTCGTAGCCGCGGTGGGTGGCCAGGTCGAAGGCCACCGAAACGCCCTGCTGCCCGGCGGCCAGCGCCTTGCGGTAGAAGGCGTTGGAGGCTTCCGCCGTCGAGAAGCCCGCATATTGGCGGATCGTCCACGGCCGTCCGGTATACATGGTGGCGCGCGGCCCGCGCACGAAGGGCTTCTGTCCCGGCAGGTTGCCCAGATGGCCGATGCCGTCGAGGTCTTCGGCCGTATAGAGCGGCTTGACCGGGATGCCTTCCGGCGTGTTCCAGATCAGCGTGTCGGGGTCGCGCTTGATCTCCTTCTCGGCGGCCGCGCGCCATTTTTCAAGGTCGGAATTGGTCATGACAAGCTCCGATTGCATCGGCGGGGCACAGGGGTTGCAGTCGCCACCCCATACCCCCACCCCTTACCCTTCCCCACAAGGGGGAGGGGACCTTGGTATCCCGTCCGCTCCGGGGAAGGTTTGCTCCAAGCTCCACGGCCCCGAATTCCCCTCCCCCTTGTGGGGAAGGGTAAGGGGTGGGGGTAGCCCCGTAAGCCATCACTCGAACTCCATGATCAGTTCGTCGACGGCCAGGCTCGCGCCGGCCTTGGTGGCGATGCGCTTGACGGTGCCCCGCCTTTCGGCGCGCAGCACGTTTTCCATCTTCATCGCCTCCACGGTGGCCAGCGCCTGCCCGGCCTCGACCGTGTCGCCCTCCTGCACGGCAAGGGAGGTGACGACGCCGGGCATCGGGCACAACAGCATCTTGGAGGTGTCGGGCGGCAGCTTCGCCGGCATCAGCCGGGCAAGCTCGGCCACGCGCGGCGAGCGCACGAAGGCGGTGGCGTCGATGCCGCGCCAGCGCAGCCTCATGCCGGAGCCGTTGAGGGTCGTCTTCACGCCCAGCCGCTGTCCGTCCACCTCGAAGACCGCGTGCGAGGCGCCCGGCAGCCAGTCGCTGGAGACGGAAAGGTTTCGTCCATCGGCGAAGGCCACGGCGATTTGGGCTCCGTCCTCGGCGATGCGCAAGGGGAACTCGTGGCCGGCAAGGCTCGCCACCCAGTCGGTGCCGATGGCGCGCGGATGGTTGGCGAGCGCGCCGGAAATCCCGGCGCCGCGGCGGGCGAGGCCGAGATGGATGAAGGCGGCCACCGCGGCCAGCAGGCGCGCCTGCTCCTCGCTTGCCGCCACGCCGGAGAACCCGTCCGGGAACTCCTCGGCGATATAGGCGGTGGTCAGCCGCCCCTCGCGGAAACGCTGCTGGCCCATCACCGCCGACAGGAAGGGCAGGTTGTGGCCGGTGCCCTCGACCTCGAAGTCGTCGAGCGCGCTGCTCATGGCCTCGATGGCGGCGGCGCGTGCCGGCGCGCCTTCTCCAGGCGCCCAGGTGCACAGCTTGGCGATCATCGGATCGTAATACATCGAGATTTCGCCGCCCTCGAACACACCGGTGTCGTTGCGCACGACGGTGCCGTCGGCCTGCCTGCCTTCGGCCGGCGGCCGGTAGCGCGTCAGGCGGCCGATGGAGGGCAGGAAGTTGCGATACGGGTCCTCGGCGTAGAGGCGGCTCTCGACCGCCCAGCCGTCGAGCCTCACGTCCTCCTGGCCGAAGGAGAGCTTCTGGCCGGCGGCGACACGGATCATCTCCTCCACCAGGTCCAGGCCGGTGATGAGCTCCGTCACCGGATGCTCGACCTGCAGGCGGGTGTTCATCTCCAGGAAGTAGAAGTTCTTCTCCCCATCCACGATGAACTCCACCGTGCCGGCCGAGTGGTAGCCGACCGCCTTGGCCAGCGCCACGGCCTGCTCGCCCATCGCCTTGCGGGTGGCGGCGTCGAGGAAGGGGGAGGGCGCTTCCTCGATGACCTTCTGGTTGCGGCGCTGCACGGAGCATTCGCGCTCGCCCAGATAGACGACGTTGCCGTGCTGGTCGCCCAGCACCTGGATCTCGATATGGCGGGGCTGGGTGACGAATTTCTCGATGAAGATGCGGTCGTCGCCGAAGGAGGATTTCGCCTCGTTCTTCGAGGACTGGAAGCCTTCGCGCGCCTCCGCCTCGTTCCAGGCGATGCGCATGCCCTTGCCGCCGCCGCCGGCGGAAGCCTTGATCATGACGGGATAGCCGATCGAGGCGGCGATGCGCACGGCCTCGTCCGCGTCCTCGATCAGGCCCATATGGCCGGGCACGGTGGAGACGCCGGCCGAGGCCGCGATCTTCTTCGACGTGATCTTGTCGCCCATCGCCTCGATGGCCACCGGCGGCGGGCCGATGAAGGCCACGCCCTCCGTCTTCAGCGCCTCGGCGAAGTTGGCGTTCTCCGACAGGAAGCCGTAGCCGGGATGCACGGCGTCCGCTCCGGTCCTGCGGATGGCGTCGAGGATCCGGTCGATGACGATGTAGGACTGCGAGGACGGCGCCGGGCCGATATGCACGGCCTCGTCGGCCTGGCGCACATGCAGGGCGTCGCGGTCGGCGTCGGAATAGACGGCGACGGTGGCGATGCCGAGCTTTTCCGCCGTCCTGATGACGCGGCAGGCGATCTCGCCGCGATTGGCGATGAGGATCTTCTTGAACATTTCTCGTTCCCTCGCGGCGCGGCCTAGAGCATGCTGCAGCCAAGCGGGATCGCTTGGCGTCGCAAACATGCGGCAACATCAATTGGATGGACCATGATGTCGTCTGAAAACCGCTTCACACTTTTCGGCATCATGGTCTAGAGCGGCATCGTGTCGTGCTTCCTCCAGCGCGCCTCGGCGCTCTTGCCGCGCAGGGCGGCAAAGGCGCGGGCGATGCGCCGGCGGGAGGAATGCGGCATGATCACCTCGTCGATGAAGCCGCGCTCGGCCGCTACGAACGGGTTGGCGAAGCGCTCTTCGTATTCCTTGGTGCGCGCGGCGATCTTGTCGGGGTCGCCAAGCTCCGAGCGGTAGAGGATCTCGGTGGCGCCCTTGGCGCCCATCACCGCGATCTCGGCCGTCGGCCAGGCGTAGTTGACGTCGGCGCCGATATGCTTGGAGGCCATCACGTCATAGGCGCCGCCATAGGCCTTGCGGGTGATCAGCGTCACCATCGGCACGGTGGCCTGGCTGTAGGCGAACAGAAGCTTGGCGCCGTGCTTGATGACGCCGCCATATTCCTGCGCCGTGCCCGGCAGGAAGCCGGGAACGTCCACCAGCGTCAGAAGCGGAATGGAAAACGCGTCGCAGAACCGCACGAAGCGGGCCGCCTTGCGCGAGGAATCGATGTCGAGGCAGCCGGCCAGCACCATGGGCTGGTTGGCCACCACGCCCACCGTCTGGCCCTCCATGCGCAGGAAGCCGGTGATGATGTTTTTGGCGAAGGCTTCCTGGATCTCGAAGAAGTCGCCCTCGTCGGCAATCGCCAGGATCAGCTCCTTCATGTCGTAGGGCTTGGTCGCGCTGTCGGGGATCAGCGTGTCGAGCCGCATGTCGATGCGTGCCGGGTCGTCGTGGAAGGGCCGCACCGGCGGTGTCTGCCGGTTGTTCAGCGGCAGGAAGTCGAACAGGCGCCGTACGCCCTCCAGCGCCTCGATGTCGTTTTCGAAGGCGCCGTCGGCAACGGAGGATTTCTGCGTGTGCGTGCGCGCGCCGCCCAGTTCCTCGGCGGTCACGATCTCGTTGGTCACGGTCTTGACCACGTCGGGGCCGGTCACGAACATGTAGGACGAGTCGCGCACCATGAAGATGAAGTCGGTCATGGCCGGCGAATAGACCGCGCCGCCCGCGCAGGGCCCCATGATGACCGAGATCTGCGGCACCACGCCCGAGGCGTCGACATTGCGCTTGAACACGTCGGCATAGCCGGCCAGCGAGGCGACGCCCTCCTGGATGCGCGCCCCACCGGAATCGTTGAGGCCGATCACCGGCGCGCCGTTCTTCACGGCCATGTCCATGATCTTGCAGATCTTCTGCGCGTGCGTCTCCGACAGCGAGCCGCC
>DAOKZN010000151.1:0-6059 GCA_035325625.1 Mesorhizobium sp.
CCGAACTGGCACGGAACATGCTTGAAGGTTGCGCGAGCGGGCCGCGAGCCCGGGCATTGCCACTTCGGAGATTGGATTCCATGAAAAAGATCGAGGCGATCATCAAGCCGTTCAAGCTCGACGAGGTCAAGGAGGCGCTCCAGGAGGCCGGCCTGCAAGGCATCACCGTCACCGAGGCCAAGGGCTTCGGCCGCCAGAAGGGCCACACCGAGCTCTATCGCGGCGCCGAATATGTCGTCGACTTCCTGCCCAAGGTGAAGATCGAGCTGGTTCTGGCCGACGATGCGGTCGAGGCGGCCATCGAGGCCATCCGCAAGGCCGCCCAGACCGGCCGCATCGGCGACGGCAAGATCTTCGTGTCCAACGTCGAGGAAGTCATCCGCATCCGCACCGGCGAGACCGGCCTGGACGCGATCTGATCGATGGGCGATCCGGATGGGGGCGGCGGCGGATGCCGCCTCCCCTTCTCGTGCAATTCTGCAATTCCCTGCTTTTCCAACCCACAGAAAGCCTGAAAGAATGACTACTGCCGCCGACATCATGAAGCAGATCAGGGATAACGACGTGAAGTTCGTCGATCTGCGCTTCACCGATCCCAAGGGCAAGCTTCAGCATGTGACCATGGACGTGGCCGAGGTCGAGGAAGACATGTTCGCCGACGGCGTCATGTTCGACGGCTCGTCCATTGCCGGCTGGAAGGCCATCAACGAGTCCGACATGGTGCTGATGCCCGACACCGAGACGGTCCACATGGACCCGTTCTTCGCCCAGTCCACCATGGTCATCCTGTGCGACATCCTCGACCCGGTCTCGGGCGAGGCCTACAACCGCGATCCGCGCGGCATCGCCAAGAAGGCCGAGGCCTATATGAAGGCCGAGGGCATCGGCGACACCGTCTATGTCGGGCCCGAGGCCGAGTTCTTCGTCTTCGACGACGTGAAGTACAAGGCCGACCCCTACAACACCGGCTTCAGGCTCGATTCCACCGAGCTTCCTTCCAACGACGACACCGACTACGAGACCGGCAATCTCGGCCACCGCCCGCGCGTCAAGGGCGGCTACTTCCCCGTGCCCCCGGTCGATTCGTGCCAGGACATGCGCTCCGAGATGCTGACGGTGCTGGCCGACATGGGCGTGCGCGTGGAAAAGCACCACCACGAGGTGGCGGCCGCCCAGCACGAGCTCGGCATCAAGTTCGACACGCTGGTGCGCAACGCCGACAAGATGCTGATCTACAAGTATGTCGTGCACCAGGTGGCCAACGCCTACGGCAAGACCGCCACCTTCATGCCGAAGCCGATCTTCGGCGACAACGGCTCGGGCATGCATGTGCATATGTCGATCTGGAAAGGCGGCAAGCCGACCTTCGCCGGCAACGAATATGCGGGCCTGTCGGAAAGCTGCCTCTACTTCATCGGCGGCGTCATCAAGCACGCCAAGGCCATCAACGCCTTCACCAACCCGCTGACCAACTCCTACAAGCGGCTGGTGCCGGGCTACGAGGCGCCGGTGCTGCTGGCCTATTCGGCGCGCAACCGCTCGGCCTCCTGCCGCATCCCCTTCGGCGCCTCGCCGAAGTCGAAGCGGCTGGAAGTGCGCTTCCCCGACCCGGGCGCGAACCCCTATCTCGGCTTCGCGGCGCTGCTGATGGCCGGCCTGGACGGCATCAAGAACCGCATCCACCCCGGCCAGCCGATGGACAAGGACCTCTACGACCTGCCGCCGAAGGAGCTGAAGAAGATCCCGACCGTCTCGGGCTCGCTGCGCGAGGCGCTGCAGAACCTCGACAAGGACCGCGCCTTCCTCAAGGCCGGCGGCGTGTTCGACGACGACCAGATCGATTCCTACATCGAGCTGAAGATGGCCGAGGTGATGCGCTTCGAGATGACGCCGCACCCGGTCGAGTTCGACATGTACTATTCGGTCTGACGTATTGAGAAATAAAGAAAATCCCGGGCGCTGCCGCGCCCGGGATTTTTTTGCGCGCAGCTGCGTCAGTTCGTCTTCTTGCGGCGGCGCTCGTAGAACATGGCCAGCGTCTCGGCCACCAGCGCCGGCCTTTCGCTGCCCTCGATCTCGATCTCGTTGGCGAACTTCATCAGATACTGGGCGGGGCCCCTGTCCTCCACCGATACCAGCCTGGCCCGCAGCCTGACGCGCGCGCCGGCCCGCACGGGCGCCAGGAAACGCACCAGGTCCAGCCCGTAGTTGAAGACCGCCTGCGTGTTTTCCGGCACCACGTTCATCTGCTGGCACAGGCCGCCGATGAGCGACAGGCTCAGATAGCCATGGGCGATGGTGTCGCGGAACGGGCTCTCGCGTCTTGCCCGCTGCGAGTCCACATGCAGCCACTGGCGGTCCTCGGTGCAGTCCGCGAAACGGTCGATGCGGTCCTGGTCGACGACGATCCAGTCCGAAACGCCGACTTCCTCGCCGGTCATGGCCCTGAGCTGCTCGAAGGTCGGTGGCGGTGGCTTGCTCATTCCGCTGTGCGCTCCCTTTTCGTGCTCGTCCGCTCCATCAACGGCCAAGGCCGCAGATTCGTTCGATGCGTCCTTGCAGGATTAGAGCCATGGGCCTCTGGGTCAACCGCCGAGCGCGAAGCGTTCGAGACAGTAGAGCGCCAATCCCGCCAGCCCGCCGATGAGCATGCCGTTGAAGCGGATATATTGCAGGTCGCGGCCGATATTGACCTCGATCAGCCGCGTGAGCTGGGCGAGGTCCCAGCGCTTGACCTGGTCGGCGATGAACTTCGACACGCCGCTCTTCTGGCTTTCCACGAAGGCCGCGAGCGCCATGACGAACCCCTGGTTCATGTCCGCCCGGATCTGCGCGTCGCGGGAAAGCTGGCGCCCCGCTTCGGCGAACAGATCGGCCAGATGGGCGCGCACGGCCGAATCCGGCTGGGCGGCGTCCTGCTCGACGAAGCGGCCGAGGCTTTCCCACATGTCGCGGGCAAGGTCGCGGATCTCCGGCCGCTCCAGCAGGCTGCGCTTCAGCTCCTCGGCCCGCCGCGCATAGGCCTTCGAGGTCTTCAGCCCGTCGATGAAACCCATCACGAAGCGGTCGAACTCCTCGCGCAGCGGATGGTGCGGATCGGCGCCCGCCTCTTCCAGCAGCGCCCCGGCCGAGGCCACGATCTTCCTCAGCAGATAGGCGTCGGCCCGGAACAGGTTGAACAGCGTCGGCAATTCGTCGTGGATCTTGGCGCGCAGCGCCTCCAGCGCCTGCTCGTCCTTGAGGAAGCGGCCCAGCACCCGGATCAACTGGTCGAACAGTTTCTGGTGGCGGCGGTCGTCGGTGAAGGCGGTCAGCAGATCGGCGGCCAGCGGCGCCACCTGCACCTTGTCGAGCTGCTCCAGCATGCGGGCGGAGATGAAATTGCGCAGGCCCGACTGGCCGATGGCCGACAGCGCCTGCGGCACCAGCCTGACCACGAAGCGCGACAGGCCTTCGGCGCGGCTGCGGTCGGCCAGCCAGTCGGCGACGAGGGCGGAGAAATCCACCTCCTCCAGCTTCTCGCGCACCGGGCCGGGGGCCAAGAAATTGACCTCGATGAAGCGGCCGAGATTGTCGGCGATGCGCTCCTGGTTCTCGGGGATGATCGCCGTGTGCGGGATGGGCAGGCCGAGCGGCCGGCGAAACAGCGCCACCACCGCATACCAGTCGGCCAGGCCGCCGATGGTGGCGGCCTCCGCGAAGGCGGCGACGAAGCCCAGCCACGGGCGGCTTGCCTCCAGCGACTTGGCGGCCGCGAACACGGCGACGCACAGCGCAAGCGCGGCCGCCGCCACCATCTTGGTGCGGCGCAGCGCCTGCAGCTTTGCCTGCGCGTCGCTGTCCGATGCCGCCGGCTGCGCGGCGATGTCCGGTTGCTGCATGGCTGATTCCGCCTTTTCTTCGGCAGCTTAGCATCCGCGCGAGCACGCGGCGATGCGCGGCCCCTGCGACAGACCCTGGAGCGAAGGGGGTCGCATTTTTGAGAAGAATGTCGAATAAGGGTGCCGGAAAACAGGAGACCTGCTTGATGGCGAACCGCAACATCGACCACGCCTTCACCGCCCGCACCCGCACCGGGGCCTCCTTCGAGCCGACCTATGCGGGGGCGCTGTCCTTCATGCGGCGGCGCTACACCAAGGACGTGAGGGGCGCGGACGTGGTGGTGTGGGGCATTCCCTTCGACGCCGCCGTCACCAACCGGCCCGGCGCCCGTTTCGGGCCGCAGGCGATTCGCCGCGCCTCGGCCATCTTCGACAACGACCCGCAATATCCGTTCGCGCGCGACCTGTTCGAGACGCTCGCCGTAATCGACTATGGCGACTGCCTGCTCGATAGCGGCAACCATGCCAGGACACCGGCCACGATCGAGCGCGAGGCGGCGAAGATCCTGAAGTCGGGCGCCTTCCTGCTCACGCTGGGCGGCGACCATTTCGTCACCTGGCCGCTGCTCAAGGCGCATGCCGCCGTCCACGGCCCGCTGGCGCTGGTGCAGTTCGACGCGCATCAGGACACCTGGCCCGACGACGGCAGGCGCATCGACCACGGCTCCTTCGTCGGCCGCGCCGTGAAGGAAGGGCTGGTCGATCCCGACCGCTCCATCCAGATCGGCATCCGCACCCATGCGCCGGACACCTGCGGCATCAAGATCCTGTACGGCCACGAGGTCGAGGAGATGCGCACCTCCGACATCGCCTACGCCATCGTGGAGCGCACCGGCGGCAAGAAGAGCTATGTCACCTTCGACATAGATTGCCTGGACCCCGCCTTCGCGCCGGGCACGGGCACGCCGGTGGCAGGCGGCCCCTCCTCCGCCAAGATATTGTCGGTGCTGCGCCAGCTCACCCAGGTCGACATCGTCGGCGCCGACGTGGTCGAGGTTGCGCCGCCCTACGATCATGCCGATATTACGGCGATCGCCGGATCGACGGTCGCCATGCACTATCTGGGCCTTCTCGCCGAGCGCCGGGCGCGCCAGGAGGAAGGCGGCACCAATAACGGCCTCGACATCTGACGCCACCGCATCTCGGGAAATCACAGGCAATGAAACCGAAAATCTTCATCGACGGCGAGCACGGCACGACCGGACTTCAGATCAGGGCGCTGCTGGCCGACCGCGGCGACATCGAGATCATCTCGGTGCCGGCCGAGCGCCGCAAGGAGGCCGCCGCGCGCGCGGAATTGCTCAACGCCGCGGATGTGGCGATCCTGTGCCTGCCCGACGATGCGGCCAGGGAAAGCGTGTCGCTGATTTCCAACGGCACGACGCGCGTGATCGACGCCTCCACCGCCCACCGGGTGGCGGAAGGCTGGGAGTACGGCTTTGCCGAGCTCGACCGCGACCAGCCCGCGCGGATTGCTTCCGCCATGCGCGTCGCCAATCCCGGCTGCTGGCCGCAGGGGCCGATCGCGACCTTGCGGCCGCTGATCGCCGCGGGCCTGCTGCCGGCGGACTTTCCCGTCACGGTCAACGGCATTTCCGGCTATTCCGGCGGCGGCCGGCCGATGATCGAGGAGTATGAGGCCAAGGGCGAGGACGCGCCCGAATTCCTGCCCTATGGTCTCACGCTGAAGCACAAGCACGTGCCGGAGCTGCGCAGATATGCAGGGCTTTCGCGCGATCCCATCATGCAGCCGGCGGTCGGCAATTTCGCTCAGGGAATGATTACCGTCGTGCCGCTGCAACTGGGCGCCCTGCCCCGCGTGCCGAAGGGGGCGGAGCTTCATGCGGCCCTCGCCGACCACTTCGCCGGGATCGAGGGCGGCGTGGTGGAGGTGGCGCCCTTCGAGGCTGTGGAGCGCGTGCCCGACCTTCAGCCCGAAGCCTACAACGGCACCAACCGCATGAGAATCTACGTCTTCGCCAATGACGACAAGGCGCAGGCGCTGCTGGTCGCCGTCTACGACAATCTCGGCAAGGGCGCCTCCGGCGCCGCCGTGCAGAATCTCGACCTGATACTCAAGGGCGGGCGCTGAGCCCGCCGGAATACGTCATCGCGCCGGGGCCGCCTGCGCCGGCATTTCGTAGGCGCCCTTGGTGCCGCGCCAGTGGGCGGTGGCGA
>DAOKZN010000152.1:0-6053 GCA_035325625.1 Mesorhizobium sp.
CGCCTGCGCGTGCTGACGGTGGACACCGGCTCGGGCGCGCCGGTCCAGGTGGTGTGCGGCGCCCCCAATGCGCGCGCCGGCCTGATCGGCGCCTTCGCCGCGCCCGGCACCTATGTGCCCGGCATCGACGTGACGCTGTCGGTCGGCAAGATCCGCGGCGTGGAAAGCCACGGCATGATGTGCTCCGAGCGCGAACTGCAGCTCTCGGACGAGCATGACGGCATCATAGATCTGCCGCAGGACGCGCCGGTGGGCACCAGCTTCGCCGCTTACGCCCGCCTCGACGATCCGGTCATCGAGATCAACCTGACGCCGAACCGGCCGGACGCGGCGAGCGTCCACGGCATCGCGCGCGACCTTGCCGCCTCCGGCCTCGGCAGGCTGAAGACGGCCCCGGTCGAGCCGGTCGCAGGCAAGGGCGCCTGCCCGGTAAAGGTGACGATCGAGGCGCCGGACCTGTGCCCCGGCTTCGCCCTGCGCCTGGTGCGCGGCGTGAAGAACGGCCCGTCGCCGAAATGGATGCAGCAGCGGCTCATCGCCATCGGCCTGCGCCCCATCAACGCGCTGGTCGACATCACCAACTACGTCACCTTCGACCGCGGCCGGCCGCTGCACGTGTTCGACGCGGCCAAGGTCGCCGGCAACCTCGCCGTGCGTCGCGCCACGGAGGGCGAGAAGGTGCTTGCGCTCGACGGGCGCGACTATGCGCTGACGCCGGAAATGTGCGTGATCGCCGACGCAAACGGCGTGGAATCCATCGCCGGCATCATGGGCGGCGAGCATTCCGGCTGCGACGAGGCGACCACCGACGTGCTGATCGAATCGGCGCTTTGGGACCCGATGGCCACCGCCCGCACCGGCCGCGCGCTCGGCATCATCACCGACGCGCGCTACCGCTTCGAGCGCGGCGTCGATCCGGAGTTCATGGTGCCGGGGCTGGAACTGGCGACGCGTCTGGTGATGGACCTTTGCGGCGGCGAGCCGACCGAGGCCGATGTCGTCGGCTATGGAGGGCACACGCCCGATGTCGTGTCCTTCCCCGTCGCGGAAGTGAAGCGCCTCACCGGTATCGAGGTGGCGAAGGACGAGAGCCTGTCTATCCTGTCGCGTCTCGGCTTCGTGCCGCTCGGCAATGGCGACGTGGTCGACGTCGAGGTGCCTTCCTGGCGTCCGGACATCGACGGCAAGGCCGATCTGGTCGAGGAGGTGATGCGCATCCACGGCGTGGACGAGATCGCGCCCCAGCCGCTCTCCAGCCACGATGCGGTCAACGGCCGGATCCTCACCACGCTGCAGGTGCGCACCCGCGCCGCCCGCCGCGCGCTGGCCGTGCGCGGCATGATGGAGGCGGTCACCTGGTCGTTCATCCCGGCCCGGCACGCCGAGCTGTTCGGCGGCGGGCAGGAGGCGCTCAAGCTCGCCAACCCGATCGCGGCGGACATGTCCGACATGCGGCCTTCGCTGCTGCCGGGGCTGATTTCGGCCGCCCAGCGCAATGCCGACCGCGGCTTTGCCGATGTCGCGCTGTTCGAGGTGTCCGGCACCTACGAGGGCGATACGCCTCAGGCGCAGCGCCGCGTCGCAGCCGGCATAAGGCGCGGCACGGCCGGGCTCGACGGCGCCGGTCGCCACTGGAGCGGCAACGCCAGGAATGTCGGGATATTCGACGCCAAGGCCGACGCGCTGGCCGCGCTCGAGGCCGCCGGCGCGCCGGTGGACCGGCTGCAGATCGAGCAAGGCGCGCCCGGCTGGTATCATCCCGGCCGCTCCGGGCTGATAAAGCTCGGGCCGAAGGTGGTGCTCGGCCATTTCGGCGAGTTCCATCCCAGGACGCTGGAAGGGCTCGACGTGTCCGGCCCGCTCTGCGGGTTCGAGGTGTTCCTGGACGTCATTCCCGAGCCCAAGGCAAAGCCGACGCGCACCAAGCCCAGGCTGGAACTGTCGCCCTTCCAGGCGGTGAAGCGCGACTTCGCCTTCGTGGTCGACCGGAAGGTCGAGGCCGGCACGCTGACGCGCGCGGCTCTCGCCGCCGACAGGAAGCTGATTACCGGCGTCTCCGTGTTCGACGTGTTCGAGGGCGCCGCGCTCGGCGAGGGCAAGAAGTCGGTCGCCATCGAGGTGTCGATCCAGCCGCAGGAAAAGACGCTCACCGACGAGGACTTCGAGGCGCTGGCCAGGCGCATCGTCGAAAACGTCGGCAAGCAGACCGGCGGCGTGCTGCGCGGGTAGGCGGCCTGTCCGCCTACCGGTTCGTCTGCGCCATGGCGGCCTCGCCATAGCGCCGGCCCGCGATCTTGTCCGGCGAAACCAGGTCGCCGATCTCGGCCAGTTCCGCCGGGCTCAGCGAAATCTCCGCCGCGGCGACGTTCTGTTCCAGGTTGGCGATCTTTCGCGAGCCGGGGATGGGCACGACGAAATCGCCCTGATGCAGCACCCAGGCCAGCGCCAGTTGCGCGGCGCTGTAGCCCTTGTCCGCCGCCAGCTTCTCCAGCTGGTCCACGACGGCGAGGTTCCTTGCGATGTTGTCGGCCTCGAACCTCGGCAGGGTCCGGCGGAAGTCGCCCTCGCCGAACTGGTCCGTCGACCGGACCGCGCCGGCCAGGAAGCCCCGCCCGAGCGGGCTGAACGGCACGAAGCCGATGCCAAGCTCTTTGCATGTGGCGAGGACCCCGGCCTCCGGGTCGCGGGTCCATAGCGAGTATTCGCTTTGCACCGCCGCGATCGGATGCACCGCATGCGCCCTGCGCAGCGTGGCGACGCCGACCTCGGAGAGGCCGAGCGCCCGCACCTTGCCCTCCCGCACCAGCTCGGCCATCTCGCCGACCGTCTCCTCGATCGGAACGTCCGGATCGACCCGGTGCTGGTAGAACAGGTCGATCACCTCGGTGCCGAGCCTTTTCAGCGACGCCTCCGCGACGGCGCGCGCATGCCCGGGCTTGCTGTTCAGGCCGGGTCGCTGCTTCGGTCCGTCCGCCGTCTCCTCGATGTTGAAGCCGAATTTGGTGGCGATCTTCACCCGGTCCCGCACCTCGCGCAGCGCCTTGCCGACCAGGATCTCGTTGGTGAAGGGACCATAGACCTCGGCCGTGTCGAAGAGCGTCACGCCGATGTCCACCGCATGATGGAGCGTCCTGATCGCCTCCGATTCCTCCTGGCCGCCATAGCCGTGGCTCATGCCCATGCATCCCAGCCCGACGGGAAAAACAGCGAGTTCCGTTCCAAGCTTGCGCAGTTTCATTGTCGGTTCCTTTCGAGGGGGACGGCGCAATCCGCCCGCGGGGGTGCCCCCCGGGGAGAGGGGCGGAGAATGTTTCGCGTGCAGGCGACCTTGGCACAGTCCGTCTTTTCGAGCAAAGCTTGGCGCGTCACGATGAAGGGAGCAAGACCGATGTTCCGCTGGGGTGTATTGTCGACCGCCAGGATCGCGCGCGAGCAGCTCCTGCCCGCGATCGTCGAGGCCGAGAACGGCGTGCTGGCCGCTGTGGCCAGCCGCGATCTTGCCAGGGCGCGCGCCCTGGCCGAACGGTTCGGCGCGCCCCGGGCCTTCGGCTCCTACGAGGAATTGCTGGCTTCCGACGCGGTGGACGGCGTCTATATCCCGCTGCCCACCTCGCAGCATGTGGAATGGACGGCCAGGGCCATCGAGGCCGGCAAGCATGTGCTGGTGGAAAAGCCCCTGGCGCTGAAGGCCGCCGACATCGCGCCGCTGATTGCGCTGCGCGACCGGCACGAGGTGGTGGTGGCCGAGGCCTTCATGGTCGTCCACCACCCGCAGTGGATCAAGCTGCGCGAGCTGGTCGCCGGCGGCGCCATCGGCCGCCTGCGCCATGTGCAGGGCGCCTTCACCTATTACAACGTCGATCCCGGCAACATGCGCAACCAGCTCGATCTCGGCGGCGGCGCGCTGCCCGACATCGGCGTCTATCCCACGGTGACGACCCGCTTCGCGACCGGCAGGGAGCCGTTGCGCGTGCAGGCCAGCATCGAGCGCGACAAGACCTTCGGCACCGACATCTATTCCTCGGTGCGGGCCGACTTCGGCGATTTCGAGCTGTCCTTCTACCTGTCCACGCAGATGGCGGCGCGGCAGTCCATGGTCTTCCACGGCGACAGGGGTTTCATCGAAGTGGCCTCGCCCTTCAATGCCGGCCTCTACGACCACCACCGCATCGAGCTGCACAACCAGAACCACACCGAGGCGCAGGTGTTCCGCTTCCCCGGCGCGCAGCAATACAGGCTGCAGGTGGAAGCGTTCGCCCGCGTGGCCGCCGGGGGCGAGGGGCGGCTCTTTTCGCTGGAGGAATCGGTGCTCAACCAGAAGGTCATCGACGCCGTCTTCCGTGCCGGCGGCAAGGACGGCTGGGAGCCGGTGTGAAGAGGTCGGCTCTCCGGCACCGCAAGACGGGTGCCGGAAGGCGGTGAATGGCGGGCGCAGATGCTTGCGCCCGCGACGGGGTGTTCTTATATACGCCGCACCACCGCAGAGACCGCGCCACGGCACGGTTTTGCGCGGAATTCTTGGAGAACAGGGGCTTTCGCCGGAACGCCTGACAGGGTCCTTGAAAGCCTGCTTGAAGGAGAGACTTGAACAATGGCTAAAGTTATCGGCATCGACCTCGGAACGACCAATTCCTGCGTCGCCGTCATGGACGGCAAGGACGCCAAGGTCATCGAAAACGCCGAAGGCGCGCGCACCACGCCTTCCATCGTGGCCTTTTCCTCGGATGGCGAGCGCCTCGTGGGCCAGCCGGCCAAGCGCCAGGCCGTCACCAATCCCGAAAACACCGTCTTCGCGGTCAAGCGCCTGATCGGCCGCCGCTACGACGATCCGGTGACGGAAAAGGACAAGAAGCTCGTCCCCTACCATATCGTCAAGGGCGACAATGGCGATGCCTGGGTGGAAGCCGGCGGCAAGAAGCAGTCGCCCTCCCAGATCTCGGCCATGATCCTGCAGAAGATGAAGGAGACGGCGGAATCCTATCTCGGCGAGAAGGTCGAGAAGGCCGTCATCACCGTTCCCGCCTATTTCAACGATGCCCAGCGCCAGGCCACCAAGGACGCCGGCCGCATCGCCGGCCTTGAGGTGCTGCGCATCATCAACGAGCCGACCGCGGCCGCCCTTGCCTACGGCCTCGACAAGAAGGACGGCAAGACCATCGCCGTCTACGACCTCGGCGGCGGCACCTTCGACATCTCCGTGCTGGAGATCGGCGACGGCGTGTTCGAGGTGAAGTCGACCAATGGCGACACCTTCCTCGGCGGCGAGGACTTCGACATGCGCCTTGTCGAGTACCTGGCCGACGAGTTCAAGAAGGAGCAGGGCATCGACCTGAAGAACGACAAGCTTGCCCTGCAGCGCCTGAAGGAGGCTGCGGAAAAGGCCAAGATCGAGCTGTCTTCGGCTGCGCAGACCGAGATCAACCTGCCCTTCATCACCGCCGATGCCACCGGGCCGAAGCACCTGACCATGAAGCTCACCCGCGCCAAGCTCGAGCAGCTTGTCGAGGATCTCGTCCAGCGCACCATCGAGCCGTGCAAGGCCGCGCTCAAGGACGCGGGCCTCAAGGCCGGCGAGATCGACGAGGTGGTTCTGGTCGGCGGCATGACCCGCATGCCCAAGATCCAGGAGATCGTGAAGCAGTTCTTCGGCAAGGAGCCGCACAAGGGCGTCAACCCCGACGAGGTGGTGGCGCTGGGCGCGGCCATCCAGGCGGGCGTCCTGCAAGGCGACGTCAAGGACGTGCTGCTGCTCGACGTGACCCCGCTGTCGCTGGGCATCGAGACGCTGGGCGGCGTCTTCACCCGCCTGATCGAGCGCAACACCACGATCCCGACCAAGAAGAGCCAGACCTTCTCCACCGCCGAGGATTCGCAGTCCGCGGTGACGATCCGGGTCTTCCAGGGCGAGCGTGAGATGGCGGCCGACAACAAGCTGCTCGGCCAGTTCGACCTGGTCGGCATTCCGCCCGCACCGCGCGGCGTGCCGCAGATCGAGGTGACCTTCGACATCGACGCCAACGGCATCGTCAACGTCTCGGCCAAGGACAAGGGCA
>DAOKZN010000153.1:0-5948 GCA_035325625.1 Mesorhizobium sp.
GCCGCAAGCGCCGCCGACCACCAGCAAGGCCATAAAAGCAACTGCCAGCCGATCGGCCGGTCCCAGCGCGCAAGCTGCGCATAGGGCCACAGCCGGCGCGGCAGCATGCGGTAGACCCAATGCCCGCTGGGCGCGTCGGCGACCCGGCCCTGGGCGGCTCTGGACTGAATGGTTTCCATGGCGGTTTGGGTGCCAGCGCGGGGGCTTCGCGTCAAGCGTTCTTGCTGTCCGGGGTGCGTACATATATATGTACGGATAGCAATCAGAGGAGACGGCCATGGGCTATGTGACGCTGACCGAGCTGCGGGCCAACATGGCCAAGCATTTCGACAAGGTCGAGCAGGACCGGACCGAGCTGGTCGTGACCCGCCAGAACCACGAGCCGGTGGTCATCATGCCGCTGGCGGAGCTGGAAGGGCTGCGCGAGACGCTGCATCTGCTGAGCTCGCCCGCCAACGCCGAGCGGCTGCGCCAGTCGATCGCGCAGGCCAATGCCGGCGAGCTTGAAGAGCACGAGCTGTTCGAGCCGTGAAGGTCCTGTGGACCCCGGCGGGCTGGGACGACTATGTCTACTGGCAGGCGGTCGACACCAAGATCGTTCTCCGCATCAACGAACTGATCGAGGACGCGCGCCGGTCTCCCTTTTCCGGCATCGGCAAGCCGGAGCCGCTGCGCAATGAAACGGCGGGCTGGTGGTCCAGGCGCATCACCCAGGAGCATCGGCTTGTCTACCGCGTCACCGGCAAGGGGGATGCCCAGTCGCTGGAAATCGCCGCCTGCCGGTTCCACTACGGCCGGTGATCCTCGCACATGCCTCTCGGCGGCCATGGCCGAAATGCCTGCCTAAAAGCTTGACCTGACGCGCCGCGCCCAATAGCGGGTCTGCCATCCGATCCGTCATGACGATCCAGCGCAGAGGTGATTCCGTGAACGTTCTTCTCCTCGGCTCCGGCGGCCGCGAGCACGCATTGGCCTGGAAGATCGCGGCATCGCCCATGCTTTCCCGGCTCTATGCCGCGCCGGGCAATCCCGGCATCGCCCGTCATGCCGAGTGCGTGAAGCTCGACCCGGCGGACCACGCCGCTGTCGCCGGTTTCTGCCGCGAACACGGCATCGACCTCGTCGTGGTCGGGCCGGAGGCGCCGCTGGTCGCCGGCATCGCCGACGATCTGCGCGCCGCCGGCATCCGCGTGTTCGGCCCGTCGAAGGCGGCGGCGCGGCTTGAAGGCTCCAAGGGTTTTACCAAGGAGCTGTGCGCCAGATACGGCATCCCCACTGCCGCCTATGGCCGCTTCGACACTCTTCAGGCGGCGCGCGCCTATGTGCAGGAGAAGGGCGCGCCGATCGTCGTCAAGGCCGACGGGCTGGCAGCCGGCAAGGGCGTCACCGTCGCCATGACCGAACAGGAGGCGCTGGCCGCGCTCGACGCCTGCTTCGACGGCTCCTTCGGAGCGGCCGGGGCCGAGGTGGTGGTGGAAGAATTCCTGACCGGCGAGGAGGCGAGCTTCTTCTGCCTGTGCGACGGCACCACCGCGCTGCCCTTCGGCACCGCGCAGGACCACAAGCGCGTGGGCGACGGCGACACCGGCCCCAACACCGGCGGCATGGGCGCCTATTCGCCGGCGCCGGTGATGACGCCGGAAATGGTCGAGCGCACCATGCGCGAGATCGTGGAGCCGACCATGCGCGGCATGGCGGAGATGGGCGCGCCCTTCTCCGGCGTGCTGTTCGCCGGCCTGATGATAACGGATACGGGCCCCAGGCTGATCGAATACAATACCCGCTTCGGCGATCCCGAATGCCAGGTGCTGATGATGCGGCTGAAGGACGATCTGCTGGTGCTGATGAACGCCGCCGCCGACGGCCAGCTAGCGCATATGTCGGCGCGCTGGAAGGACGAGGCGGCGCTGACCGTGGTGATGGCCGCGCGCGGCTATCCGGCGGCGCCGGAGAAGGGCTCGGTCATCAGGGGCGTGGACGAGGCCGCGGCGCTCGAGGACGTCGAGATATTCCATGCCGGCACCGCCGCCAACGACGGCGCGCTGGTCGCCGATGGCGGCCGGGTGCTGAACGTCACCGCCACCGGCCGCACGGTGGCCGAGGCGCAGGCAAAGGCTTACGAGGCCGTCGGCCTGATCGACTGGCCGCAGGGCTTCTGCCGGCGCGACATCGGCTGGCGGGCGGTGGCGCGGGAAGAGGCGGCGCAGTCCAGATAGGGCTATCGTGCGCCTGGAACGGAACTGGTGACGACGGGGTCGATGCCGGCGCCCTGCGAGGCCGGCAGGGTGCTTTGCCTGTCCCGCAGCGAGGCGACATATTCGGCCATGCCGTAGCGGTACGGGTCCGTGCGCTGCGGCGGCAGGCGGAAGCCGGCCGTAAAGCGCCGCCACCAGGCGCCGGCGGCCACGGTGAGTTCCTCCAGCGTCGGCGGCGCGGCGACGGCGGCATAGGTGACGGCGAACTCGCCCCTGAGCGCGGCCTCGCGCGGCACCGGCACTGGCACGCTGGCCAGATAGTCGGCCGGCACGTCGATCAGGGCGCCGAACGGCCACCGGCCGCGCAGTTCGGCCGCCGTCATCGGCGCGACGTTGACGTCGATGTCGTCCGGCGTGCCGGGTACGCGGTAGGGGCACTGCCGCTTGCCGCAATTGGCCTGCGCGGAGAACTGCCACAGCGCATAGCCGTGCCAGTTGCCCTTGGGGAAATGCGTGCCGATCTCCGGCTTGTAGCGGGCGTACCACAGCGGCAGCCGCGACAGGAGCCTGTAGCGGTCGCGGTGCTCGGCGATGTGGCGCGCGGTGGTGCCGTTTGTGTAGAGGATGGGAAAGCGGCCGGCGCGGCGGTGCACCTGCCGCGCGAATTCCTCGGCATCCTCCAGCGACATCCATTTTTCCGGGTCGTTGTCCTCGATGTCCAGCGCCAGGAGGTCGTCGGGCGCCGGATCGGCGAAGTCGATGAAGTTGTCGGCCTGCTCCACCGGGTTGCCGGGCCGGGCCAGATGATAGGCGCCCCATTCGAGGCCGAGTGCCTTGGCCAGCGTGCGCCGTGTCTGGAACAGTTCGCGCGCCACGGCGTGCCGCTTCCACAGCGCCTTGCACAGCCGCAGTTCGGTTTCCCTGCCCGTGCAGCCATAGGGCGGGGCGAGCCCGTCGGACGCCTTGTTGATGAAGCCGACGATGCGCTTGTCGGAGACGAGCGCCGGCCAGTCGATGGAATTGTACTCGTAGGCGTCGATGACCAGCGCGCGCTCCGGGTTCTTCCACGGCTCGACGAAGTCGGAAGCGGGTGCGGCGGCAGGCGCCGCCACGGCCATGGCGAAGGCGGCCAGCGCCGCGCACAGTCTATGGCGCGCGTTCGTGTTCAAGTCCGGTTCCTGCGGTCGACACCTTCCTGACGGAGGCCGATCTTGAGCCGACATGGTTAACGAAATGCCCCGTGCGAAGATCGTCCGCTTCCCGGCCGGCTTGCCTGGGCCGATATGTCGAAGAAGCCCGGGGGAGCGCGGAGGGCGGCCTTGCAAAATCCGCGTGACAAAATTTGACGTTTACGTAAAAGGTGAAGCGTCGAATTGTCTATGGCCGCATGCTTCGCGAGGCGCGATAGTTGAGATATAGCCAACTCGTCGAGATTGATGGCCAGGGAGACGCGGCATGTACAAGGCACCCGTCGAGGAGATCGCTTTCACGCTGAAGCACGTTGCGGGCCTGCGTGAAGCGCTGCAAACGGGGCGCCTGGGCGACCTGGGCGAGGATCTGGTCGACGCCATCCTGCAGGAGGCCGGCCGTTTCGCCACGGAGGAGGTGGCTCCGCTGTACAAGGCCGGCGACGAGACCGGCGCCGTGCTGAAGGACGCCGCCGTCACCACCCCGCCCGGCTGGAAGGACCTCTACAGGCGGTGGATCGAGGGCGGGTGGAACGCGCTGACCGGGCCGGAGGAATATGGCGGGCAGGGCCTGCCCATGATGCTTTCGGTCGGCGTGCTGGAGATGTGGAACTCGGCCTCCATGGCCTTCGGCATCGGCCCGACGCTGACCATGGGCGCGGTCGAGGCGCTGGACAAGCACGCTTCGGAGGACCTGAAGCGGACCTATCTGGAAAAGCTGGTGTCCGGCGAATGGATGGGCACCATGAACCTGACCGAGCCGCAGGCCGGCTCGGACCTCAACGCCCTGCGCGCCCGCGCCGAACCTGCCGGCGACGGCACCTACCGCATCTTCGGCCAGAAGATATTCATCACCTATGGCGAGCACGACTTCACCGACAACATCGTGCATCTGGTGCTGGCCCGCCTGCCTGACGCGCCGGCCGGCACGCGCGGCATCTCGCTGTTCCTGGTGCCGAAGTTCCTCGTCAAGGCCGACGGCTCGCCCGGCGGCCGCAACGACGTGTTCTGTTCCGGCATCGAGCATAAGCTGGGCATCCACGGCTCGCCCACCTGCACCATGATCTATGGCGACGGCTTCGGCGGTGCCGAGCCCGGCGCGGTGGGCTGGCTCATCGGCGAGGAGAACCGCGGGCTCGCCTGCATGTTCACCATGATGAACAACGCCCGCCTTGCCGTCGGCATGCAGGGGGTGGCGGTTGCCGAGGCAGCCTTCCAGAAGGCGCTGGCCTATGCCAACGAGCGCCGGCAGGGCAAGGCGGCGTCCTATGCCGGCTCGGGCATGGCCCCCATCGTCCATCACCCGGACGTGCAGCGCAATCTCCTGACCATGAAGGCGCTGACGGCGGCCGTGCGCGCGATCTGCTTCGCCTGCGCCCACGCCATCGACATGGGCCGCGTCTCGGAAGGCGACGAGGCCCGCCACTGGCAGGAGCGCGCCAACCTGCTCACCCCGCTCGCCAAGGCGTTTTCCACCGATGTCGGCGTCGAGGTGGCCTCGCTGGGCGTGCAGGTGCATGGCGGCATGGGCTTCATCGAGGAGACGGGCGCAGCCGCCTTCTATCGCGACGCCCGCATCGCCCCCATCTACGAAGGCACCAACGGCATCCAGGCCATCGACCTCGTCACCCGCAAGCTGCCGCTGGGCGACGGCGAGCACGTGCACGGCTATATCGACGAGCTGGTCGCGGTGGCCGCCGCCGCGCGCGCCTCCGGCCCGGCCGGGCTCGGCCGCACGGCCGACATTCTGGACGAAGCGCTGGACGATCTTTCCGAGGCGACGCGCTTCCTGCAGGATCTTGCGGCCAGGGGCGAGACCGAGCAGGCGCTGGCCGGCGCCACGCCGTATCTGCGGCTGATCTCGCTGTGCGCCGGCGGCGCCTATCTGGCGCGCGGCGCGCTGGCCGACGCTTCCGCCGGCCGGGCGGAGCTTTGCCGCTTCTATGCGGAAAACCTGCTAGTCGAGGTGCCGGCCCTGAAGGCGCGCGTCATCGGCGGGGCGGCCAGCCTGCTGGGGGCCGGCAAGGCGCTCGTCTCTCCCTGACCCCTTTCTGCCCGACCATCGCGAAGGAGCCGCAGTGACCGACCACATTCTCATCGAGCGCCGCGACGCTGTGCAGGTCATCCGCATGAACCGGCCGGACAAGAAGAATGCGCTGACGCGGGCCATGTACGGGAAGATGTCGCAGGCGCTGGCCGCGGGCGATGCCGACCCCGCCGTGCGCGTGCATGTCTTCCTCGGCGTGCCGGGCGCCTTCTCGGCCGGCAACGACCTCACCGATTTCCTGGCCGTGGCCACGGGCGGCGAGGGCGGCTCGGAGGTGTGGGAGTTCCTGCTGGCGCTGGCCAGGTCGCAAAAGCCCATGGTCTCGGGCGTCGACGGCATCGCGGTCGGCATCGGCACCACGCTCAACCTGCATTGCGACCTCACCTTCGCCACCCCGCGCACCGTGTTCCGCACGCCTTTCGTCGATCTCGGCCTCGTGCCGGAGGCCGGCTCCAGCCTGCTGGTGCCGCAGGTGCTCGGCCGGCAGGGCGCCTTCGCGCTGCTGGCGCTGGGCGAGGG
>DAOKZN010000154.1:0-5940 GCA_035325625.1 Mesorhizobium sp.
GCAGCTTCGACTTCAGGAAGGCCAGCCACGCCGCCATGACCAGATAGTCGGCGGCCAGTTCCAGCCGCATCGCCCGCACCTTCTCCACGAAGGCGAGATACTGCTCGGCCAGGGCCAGCACGGAGATGCGCGCCAGATCGACCTTCTGGTTGCGGGCAAGGTGCAGCAGAAGGTCCAGCGGGCCCTCGAAGCCGTCGACGTCGACCACCAGTTCCGGATCGCCGACGGCGCGCGAACCGTCGTCCTCGGCCCACAGGCGATCCATCGGCGTGGCCTTCGCGGCCGTCTGGTCCAATGTCTGCGCCACCTTTTCCGTCCGGTCTCCTCGCGGCTATGCCACCGCCTCGAAATATTGCGCGAACTCGGCGCGCAGCTGGTCCTCGCTGCTGCCGTCGCCGGCCCCGATGCAGGCCAGCGCCCGTTCGGCGCGCTCCAGCGCCTTGCCTTCCAGCGGCCTCGCCCGCGAGGCGACCCCCGCCATTTCCTCCATCACGCCGTTGCAGTGAAGGACCAGATCGACGCCCGCTGCAAGAATTGCCGCGGCTTTCGTCGGGAAATCCCCAGAAAGCGCCTTCATGGAGGTGTCGTCGCTGACCAGGAGCCCGTCGAAGCCGATCTCGCCGCGAATGATCTCCTCCACGACCTTGCGCGAGGTGGTTGCGGGATCGCGCGGATCGACGGCGCTGTAGACGACATGCGCGGTCATGGCGATCGGAAGATCGTTCAACGCCCTGAAGGGGGCGAAATCGTGGTCGCGCAGCTCCTTTAGCGAGGCGGTCACGGTGGGCAGCTCGAAATGCGTGTCGGCAGCCGCGCGGCCATGCCCGGGAATGTGCTTCATCACCGGCAGCACGCCGCCGTCCATCAGCCCCTGCGCCGCCGCGCGCCCCATGGCGGCCACGACCTGCGGCTCGCTGCCATAGGCGCGCTGGCCGATGACGTCGCTGGCGCCCTCCACCGGCACGTCGAGCACGGGCAGGCAATCGGCGGAAATGCCGTAGCGCCGCAGGTCGAAGGCGTGCAGCCGCGAAAGCAGCCAGGCGGCACGCAAGCCGGCCTCCCGGTCATGGCGATAGAGCGCACCGAGCGCGCCGGCCGCCGGATAGTTCGGCGCCAGCGGCGGGCGCAGGCGCTGCACCCGGCCGCCCTCCTGGTCGATGAACACCGGCGCGTCCTCGCGCCCGACGCTGTCGCGTATCTCGGCCACGAGGTCGCGGATCTGCTCCGGCTCGCCGACATTGCGCGCGAACAGGATGAAGCCCCAGGGGCGCTCGTTGCGGTAGAAGGTCTTTTCCTCGGAGGTGAGGCTCTTGCCGGCGCAGCCGAGGATGAGGGTCTGTGATTCGGTCATGCAGGAAGTCTAGAGCCTCCCGGCAATGAAGGGAATCGCGGCTTCCACTCCCGAAAATGCAAAACGGCGCGGCCTGGGCCGCGCCGTCGCAGATTTTTTTGCGGCGTCCCTACTTCGACACGAAGCAGTTGCCGCCCGCCGCCTTGTAGCTGTTGCACAGGGCGACCGCGTCGTTGCGCGACTGGGCCGGCACGCGGACACGGTAGAACGTGCCCTTGCCCGCCACCTCGGCCTTGACGATGCTGGCCGAGCGGCCCTGCAACACGGAGGCATAACGGCGTGCGAGGTCCTGATAGGTGGACTGTGCGCTGTCGGCCGTGGGCTGGGAAGCGATCTGCACCGACCACGAACCGGATGCTGCCGTGCCCGGGTCGATCGAGGCGACCTGGTCCGGCTTGACCTCGCCCACCACGTTGACCGGCTGGTCGGACGGCCGCTGCGGCGCGACCGGCGCACGCGCGGGCGTCGCGGACTGCGCCTTCGCAGCAGGCTTGGCCGGCTTCGCGGCAGCAGCCTCGTCGCCTGCGGCCACGGTGCCGGTGGCATCCTGCATGTCGGGCGCGGCCACATGCTGGGGCGCCGGATCGGCCGGCTCGGCGGCGGCGATCTCGGCCGGCGCCTCTTCGCGCGGCACCAGCGAACCGTCGGGCTTCACCACCATGGTGCGCACCTTGCGCGGGGTGACGACCGGAACTTCCTGACCGGCGGAGGGGGCCGCGGCCTGCGCCGTCGGCTCGATGCGATCCTCCGATTTCGCCCCGGGCATCTGGGAAGCCGCCTGCGTAGCGCCAGCGCCCGGATCGTCCTGCCCGCCAAGGTCTACGACCCGCGGCTCCGCTTCCTGAGCGGTCACGTCCACCGGCTCCTCGGCCTGCGTGACCAGCGTCTGCTGGGCCGGGGCCGCCGGCTTGGCGCCCTTGGCCACCGCGTCATAGACCTTGTTGTCCTGGTTCGGGATGACCGCGCCGCCCGGGTTCTCGGGCTTGACCTTGATCGGCTGGTTGTCGGCCTTCACGATGGCGGGGGCTTCGTCGGCGCCCTTGCCGCCGAAGGAAAGCGCCAGCGCGCCGAGGCCGCCGACCACGGCCACGGCGCCGATGATGCCGGCAATCAGCAGGCCACGTCCGCGCGGCTGCCCGCCGGCGACCGCCTCGGCCGGCGTGGGCACGGCCATCGTCTCATCCAGGTCGGGATCGTAGTCGAGATCGTCGGTGACGGCGAAGGGATCGGCCTCGACCGGAACCTGGCTTGCCGCGGCATGCTGCTGAGGCGCGAAGCCGCCATGGCCTGCGCCGGCCGCAAAGGCCGTCGCGGCCCCGGCCGCCGCCACCGGGGCAACGGCGGCGCTGAAATCGGCATAGGCGCGCTGGTCGACGGCATGGCCGCCGAACCCCGCCGCATAGGGCTCGTCCTCATAGGCCTTGGCGCGCGCCGTCGAAGCCTGCACCGGCTCCGCCGAATTCATCTCGCTGAGCAGGCTGGCGAATTCCGCGTCGAGATCGTCGAAAGCAGGCGTCTCGGCCTGATCCTCCTCGAAGGCCAGTTCGGGAATGTCGAGGTCGTCGGCGAGCGCAACCACGCGCTCGGGCACATCGACGGTCTCGATGTCGGGCACGTCCTGATAGCCGGCCGAGGCTTCCTGATAGCCGGCGGACTCGTAGCCGGCAGCGGTTTCGATTTCGGCCGCAGCTTCCGCCGCCGCCTCAGCATGGCTTTCGACGGACGCTGCGTGGCCGTAGGAAGCGTCAGGCTCCTGCGCGGCAAATGTCTCGGCTTCCACTTGGGCTTCCGCCTGCACGGGGGCCTCGCTCGGCTCGAAGGAGCGGGAGGAAGACGGCGCCACCGGCGTGCCCCTGCCCCAGACGCGCGCCGGCTCTTGTCCGGCCGGCTCCTGCATGACCGGTTCTTCCACGACCGGCTGCGGCGCGGGACGTGAACTCAGCCATTTGAGCGATTCGATCGGGTCTTCCAGCTCGTCCGAGGTGGCCGACACCGGGGACGCCGGCTCGGGCGCGGCCATAACGCCGGCCAGCGCGGCATCGAAGGCGTCGCTGTCGAAATGCGCCTCGTCCTCGTCGGAAGCCGCCTCGGCGCCGGCAGCGTCTTCGTCCTCGGCGGGCACGTCATCGAAACCTGCGGCTTCGAGATCGGCCAGCAATTCGGCGTCGAGCTCCGGCTCCAGGGCCTCGTCGTCCTCGGCGTCGGCCGAATCCATGTCGAGCGCCCAGTTCAATTCGTCGGCGCCAGCAGCTTCCGGCGTGACGGTCTGCGCTTGCGGCGTGGAGGTATCCTCGACGAGATCGGCAAGGTCGGCCATGGCCGGGGGCGCGCTCATGCGGCTCAGCAGCGCGTTCAATTCGTCTTCCAGGCTGTCGGGCGCGGCGGCGCGCGCGGGCTCTGCGGGCGCCGGCTCCACCTTCTCGTCGACAGGCAGGGCTGCCTCTGCAACGGGCCAGGCGGCGGCTTCGAGCTGCGCCTCCTCCTGCACGTCCTCACGCGCCTCGACGGAGGGCGCGGAAAAATCCATGTCGACCTCGGCCATGGCCAGGTCGAAATGCTCTTCGAAATCCTCGAAGGAAGCGTCGGTCGAAGCCTGGCCACGCTCCTCGCCGGCAGGCTCGGCTTCATCGCCGAACTCGTCCAGGGCCTGCGCCACCGCGCGGTCGAACGCCTGGCCGGCATCGCCGGCAGCATCATCGGCCTCGTGAAAAGCCTCCTGCGCCGCATGCGCCGGCTCGACATCCTCCGCTGCGAAATCTTCGTCGAAACGGAAGTCCTCTTCCAGCGCGGCAGTCAGATCGTCGTCCATCTCGGCATCGTGCTGGCCGGCGGGAGCCGCGACAGCGAACGAAGGTCCGGAGGAAACCGCCTCGGGCGGCGCCACCGCATGTTCCTGCACCTCGTCGAGAGCACCGAACTCGCCCATCAGCTCCTTTTCGAGGTCGATGTCGAAATCATCCCCGAAATCGTCCCGGGCGGGCTCGACGGCCACCAGCCTGGGTTCGGCGCGCGGCGCAACCGGCTCGCGCGGATCGAAACCCATGATCCGGGTCAGTTCCGCGAAGGGATCGTCGGCGGCAATATCGCCATGATCGGCGACTCTGCGTTGGGTTCTATCTGCCATTGTCGTTCCCGAACTCGCACTCAATCGGACGCCATGGACGTCGCGCAAGGTTGGCCCCTACCAGCGCAATGTGGGCAAAAGGTGACAGGCTTTTTAGTCGAACCTAACGCATCTCGGTCGGCGCATCCGCTCCTATCAGCGTCAGGCCGGACGTCAGAACGTCCGAAACGGCCTGCACCAGCCCAAGTCTGGCAGTCGTCAATTGTGGGTCGTTAACCTTAACAAAACGTAAGTCGGGGTTGTCGGTGCCCCTGTTCCAATGCGCGTGGAAGGCGCTGGCGAGGTCGTAGAGGTAGAAGGCAAGCCGGTGCGGCTCCAGCGAAAGCGCCGCCTGCTCGATCAGGCGCGGGTATTCGGCCAGCTTGCGGATCAGGCCGATCTCGCCCTCGTCGGTGAGCACGGAAAGCCCGGCGGACAGCCGCGCGCGGCCGAAATCCTCGCCCGGAAGCTGCTCGGCCGCCTGCCGGAACACCGAATGGCAGCGCGCCGAAGCGTATTGCACGTAGAAGACGGGGTTGTCCTTCGACTGCTCGGTGACCTTGGCGAAGTCGAAATCCAGCGGCGCGTCGCTCTTGCGGTAGAGCATCATGAAGCGGACGGGGTCGCGGCCGACCTCCTCGACCACCTCGCGCAGCGTGATGAAGTCGCCCGAGCGCTTGGACATGCGCACCGGCTCGCCGTCGCGGAAGAGCTTCACGAGCTGGCACAGAAGCACGGTCAGCTTCACGCTGTCTCCGGCCAGCGCGCGCGCCAGCGCCTCCAGCCGCTTGACATAGCCGCCATGGTCGGCGCCCAGCACATAGATCAGGTCCTGGAAGCCGCGGTCGATCTTGTCCTTCATGTAGGCGACATCGGCGGCGAAATAGGTGAAGGAGCCGTCCGACTTCACCAGCGGCCGGTCGAGATCGTCGCCCACGTCGGTGGAGCGGAACAGCGTCTGCTCGCGATCCTCCCAGTCGTCGGGCTTCTCGCCTTTCGGCGGCGGCAGCTTGCCCTTGTAGATGTGGCCCTTCAGCGTCAGGTCGTTGATGGCGGTGCGGATCGCCCTGGCATTGTCGGCGTGCAGCGTGCGCTCGGAGAAGAAGACGTCGTGATGCACGTTGAGCAGCGCGAGGTCGTCCTTGATCATGGCCATCATGGCGTCGACGGTGCGGTCCTTGACGATGGCCAGCGCCTCGTCCTCCGGCATCTGCAGCAGGGAGCGCCCGAACTCCTTGGCCAGCGCCTCGCCGACCGGCACGAGATAGTCGCCCGGATAGAGGCCGGCCGGAATCTCGCCGATATCGTCGCCCAGCGCCTCGCGATAGCGCAGCATGGCCGAGCGGCCGAGCACGTCGATCTGCGCGCCCGCGTCGTTGATGATGTATTCCTTGGTCACCGCGTAGCCGGCGAAGGCCAGCAGATTCGCCAGCGCATCGCCCACCACCGCGCCGCGGCAATGGCCGACATGCATCGGCCCGGTCGG
>DAOKZN010000155.1:0-4166 GCA_035325625.1 Mesorhizobium sp.
CCTGCGCCATGGCGCGGTGCGCCAGCATCGGCTCGCCGGTGACGTCGCCGATGGCGTAGATGCCGCGCATGGAGGTACGGCACTGTTCGTCGATGCGGACGAAGCGGCCGGCCATGTCGAGGTCGATCTGGTCGAGGCCCCAGCCTTCCGTCGCCGGACGGCGCCCGACGGTCACCAGCACATGGCCGGCGGCGATCTTCTTGTCCTTGCCGTCGGCGGTCTCGACCAGAAGCGCGTCGCCCTTGGCCGAAAGTCCCTTGGCCTTTGCGCCGGTCAGCACCTCGACGCCGAGCGCCGACAGCCGCTTCGTCACCGGCCGCACGAGCTCGGCGTCGTATTGCGGCAGCAGGCGCGCCAGCGCCTCCATCACGGTGACTTTGGCGCCCAGCTTGGCGAAGGCGATGCCGAGCTCCAGCCCGATATAGCCGCCGCCGACCACGGCCAGCTTCTGCGGCACCTGTTTCAGCGCCAAGGCCTCGGTGGAGGAGATCACCGGCCCGCCGAACGGCAGGAACGGCAGCTCGACCGGCGCCGAGCCGGTGGCGATCACCACCGTCTCGGCCCTGATGACCTGCTCGCCTGTTTCCGTCTCGACTGAAACCGTCTTGCCGTCGCGGAAGGTGGCGCGGCCCTCGACATATTTCACCCCCGCCTTCTTCAACAGCCCGGCGACGCCGCTGTTGAGTCGGCTGACGATTGCGTCCTTCCAGGCGACGGTGGCGGAAAAATCGAGCGCCGGCTTTTCGACCGAGATGCCGATGACGTCGCGCCGCGCCGCCCAGTGCGTCGCCTTCTCGAACTCTTGCGCGGCGTGGATCAGCGCCTTGGAGGGGATGCAGCCGACATTGAGGCAGGTGCCGCCTGGCCTGCCCGCCTCGACGATCACCGTGTCGACGCCGAGCTGGCCGGCGCGGATGGCGCACACATAGCCGCCGGGGCCGGCGCCGACGATGAGCAGCTTGCAGGAGATCTCTTTCATGGGTCCTACCCCTACCCCTCGACGAAGATCAGCGCCGGCGTCTCCAGCAGCGCCTTGATGCGCTGGACGAAGACGGCGGCGTTCCAGCCGTCGATGACGCGGTGGTCGAACGAGCAGGACAGGTTCATCATCTTGCGCGGCACGAACTGCGTGCCGTCCCACATCGGCCGCACCATCATCTTGTTGACGCCGACGATGGCCACTTCGGGGTGGTTGATGACCGGCGTGGTGACCACGCCGCCGAGCGCGCCCAGCGAGGTGATGGTGATGGTAGAACCGGAAAGCTCCTCGCGCGTCGCCGTGCCGGCCTTTGACGCCTCGGCCAGCCGGTTCACCTCCAGCGCGCAGCCCCAGAGATCGCGCGCCTCGGCGTGCCTGACCACCGGCACCACCAGCCCGCCCGGCGTCTGCGCGGCGATGCCGACATGCACGCCGCCATATTGATGGATGACGCCGGCCTCGTCGTCGAACAACGCGTTGAGCTGCGGCTGCTCGGCGATCGCCTTGACCATGGCCCGGATCAGGAAGGGCAGCAGCGTCAGCTTCGGCCGCTCCGCCCTGCCGGCAGGGCGCTTTTCCCTGTTGAGCGCGGCGCGCAGGTCTTCCAGTGCGGTGACGTCCACCTCCTCGACATAGGTGATGTGCGGGATGCGGGACTTCGCCAGCCGCATCTTTTCCGCGATCCGGCGGCGCAGCCCGACGACCTTGATCTCTTCTATCGCTTCGTTGGGCGCCAGCCCCCCCGCCGGCCGCGCCACCGGCGCACCGTGCCGCAGGAAGGCGTCGAGGTCTTCATGGGCGATGCGCCCGGCCGGGCCGCTGCCCGGCACCTGCCGCAGGTCGATGCCGGCTTCCTTCGCCCGTAGGCGAACCGCCGGGGACGCCAGCGGCTTTTCGCCTTCCTGGCGGGGCGCGCCGGTTGCGCGCGTCGCACCATGAACTGCGGACGTGAAAGTACCCTCGCCCCTAACCCCTCCCCACAAGGGGGAGGGGGATTCAGTTTCGGCCAATCGCGAACTCTTGGGTGAGACGTCTTTCGATGACTCTGCTCTCTCCGATGCCGATGCTGTGAGCGATGACGAAGCCGTGACAGATTCCCCTCCCCCTTGTGGGGAGGGGTTAGGGGTGGGGGTACTTTTCGCTTCAGCATTGGCTTCGGCGGAAGCCGAAACATTGCCTTCGCCGGCCACCTCCAGCCGCAGGATGGGGGAGCCGACGGCAACCGTGTCGCCCACCTCGGCGCCCAGCCACAGCACCTTGCCGTCGGTCGGCGAGGGAATCTCCACGGTGGCCTTGTCGGTCATGACGGCGGCCAGCACCATGTCCTCGCGCACCGGATCGCCGATCTTGACGTGCCACTCCACCAGTTCGGCCTCGGCGACGCCTTCGCCGACATCCGGCAGCTTGATGACGTATTCGCCCATCGCTCAAGCCTCCATCGTCTCGATGAGCGCGCGCCCGACGCGCGCCGGACCGGGGAAATAATCCCATTCCTGCGCGTGCGGATAGGGCGTGTCCCAGCCGGTCACCCGCTTCACCGGCGCCTCCAGATGGTAGAAGCAGCTCTCCTGCACGAGAGCCGAAAGCTCCGCGCCGAAACCGGAGGTGAGCGTCGCCTCGTGCACGACCACACAGCGCCCGGTCTTCTTCACCGATGCCACGATCGTGTCGAAGTCGAGCGGCAAAAGGGTCCGAAGGTCGATGATCTCGGCGTCGATGCCGGTCTCCTCTGCCGCCGCCTCGGCCACATAGACCATGGTGCCGTAGGCGAGCACCGTGACGGCCGCGCCGGGGCGGCGGACCGCCGCCTTGCCGAGCGGGGTGACGAAATGGCCGTCCGGAACCTCGCCGAGCTCATGCTTCGACCATGGCGTCACCGGCCGCTCGTGATGGCCGTCGAAGGGGCCGTTGTACAGCCGTTTCGGCTCCAGGAAGATGACCGGGTCGGGGTCCTCGATCGCCGCGATCAGCAGGCCCTTGGCGTCGTGCGGGTTGGAAGGCACCACCACCTTCAGCCCCGAGACATGGGTGAACAGCGCCTCCGGGCTCTGGCTGTGCGTCTGCCCGCCGAAGATGCCGCCGCCGGTCGGCATGCGCACCACGATGGGACAGGTGAAGTCGCCGTTGGAACGGTAGCGCAACCGTGCCGCTTCCGAAACGATCTGGTCGTAGGCCGGATAGACATAGTCGGCGAACTGCACCTCCACGCAAGGGCGCAGGCCGTAGGCAGCCATGCCGATGGCCGTGCCGACGATGCCGCTCTCGTTGATCGGCGCGTCGAAGCAGCGGTTCTTGCCGTATTTGGCCTGCAGGCCCTGCGTGCAGCGGAACACGCCGCCGAAGAAGCCCACATCCTCGCCATAGACGACGACGTTGTCGTCGCGCGCCATCGACACGTCCATGGCGTCGCGGATCGCCTCGATCATGGTCTTGCGCGGCATGGATCAGACCCCCGCCTGCTGGCGCTGGCGCCGCAGGTGCGGCGGCATCGTCTCGTAGACGCCCTCGAACATGTCGCGCATCGAGGGTTTGTTGCCCGAATGCAGCGTGCCGTGCGCTTCCGCTTCCTTCTGTGCCGAAATCACCGTGTCGAGGATCTCGGCCTCGGCCTGGGCGTGGCGCTCGTCCGACCACACGCCGCGATGGATGAGATGGTTCTTCAGCCGGATGACCGGGTCGCCGAGCGGCCAGGCGTCCGATTCGGCCTTGGGCCGGTAGGCGGAGGGGTCGTCGGAGGTCGAATGCGCGCCGGCCCGGTAGGTGACGTGTTCGATCAGCGTCGGCCCGAGGTTGCGGCGCGCCCGCTCCACCGCCCACTTCGCCACCGCGTGCACGGCCGGGTAGTCGTTGCCGTCCACGCGCAGCGAGGGGATGCCGAAGCCCAGCCCCCGCGCCGCGAAGGTGCCGGAGCCGCCGCGGGCGATGCCCTGGAAGGTGGAGATCGCCCACTGGTTGTTGACGACGTTAAGCACCACCGGGGCCTTGTAGGTGGAGGCGAACACCAGCGCGGCGTGGAAATCGCTCTCGGCGGTCGAGCCGTCGCCGATCCAGCCGGCGGCGATGCGCGTGTCGCCCTTGATGGCCGAGGCCATGGCCCAGCCCACCGCCTGCACGTATTGCGTGGCCAGATTGCCGGAGATGGAGAAGAAGCCGTGCTCCTTCGAGGAATACATGATCGGCAACTGCC
>DAOKZN010000155.1:4266-5907 GCA_035325625.1 Mesorhizobium sp.
CCGGAGATGGAGAAGAAGCCGTGCTCCTTCGAGGAATACATGATCGGCAACTGCCGGCCCTTCAGCGGGTCGGCCTCGTTGGAATAGATCTGGTTCATCATGGTGACCATCGGGTAGCCGTCGGCGATGAGCAGGCCGGCCTGCCGATAGGTCGGGAAATTCATGTCGCCCGGCGCCAGCGCCTTGCGGAAGGCGCAGCTCACCGCCTCCTCGCCCAGATGCTGCATGTAGAAGGAGGTCTTGCCCTGCCGCTGCGCCATCTGCATGCGCTGGTCGAAGATGCGCAGCGTCATCATGTGGCGCAGCCCCTGCAGCAGTTCCTCGTCCGTGAGCAGGCCGGCCCACGGCCCGACCGCCTCGCCGGAGCGGTTCAGCACGCGGATGATGGAAAAGGCGAGGTCGCGGATCTCCCGCGGATCGACGTCAATCGCCGGGCGCGGCACCGACCCGGCCTTCGGAATAGGCACGTTGGAGAAGTCCGGCGTTCCGCCCGGCCGTACCTCCGGCTCCGGAACGTGGAAGCGCAACATGCCAGTCTCGGCCATGACCTTCTCCTCCAATGTTGCCGCCCGATGTTCGCACATCTTCGCCCGCCTCGCCACGGCGGCAACGGTCGGGCAACCTCCCCGGCGGTTCGAATGTGGCAGGAAACGCGCGTAATATCCCGTCGTTGATGGCGCATGCGCGGCAACAAACGCGATAAGGAAAGCGTCGCCCGCGGATGATTGCTGCGAGGCTACCTTTGCCGCGGCCTCCTGTGCTAGGCAGGCGCCATGGCGCAGAAGAAAGCATTCGAAGTCGACGCATGGCTGGCGCGGCCGGACCCGGCCGTTGCGGTGGTGCTGATCTACGGGCCCGACCGGGGGCTGGTGGCCGAGCGTGCCCGGGCTTTCGCCAAGCGCACCGGCCTGCCGCTCGACGATCCCTTTTCCGTCGTCAAGCTGGACGGAAGCGAGGTCGAGAAGGAGGAAGGCCGGCTGCTCGGCGAAGCGCGCACCGTGCCGATGTTCTCGGACCGCCGGCTGCTGTGGGTGCGCAACGCCGGCGCGCAGAAAAGCCTCGCCGACGACGTCAAGGCGCTGCTGGCCGAGCCGCCGCGGGACGCCGTCGTGCTGATCGAGGCGGGCGACCTGAAGAAGGGGGGCGGCCTGCGCGCCCTGGTGGAGGCCGCACCGGCGGGCATGGCGCTGCCCTGCTATGCCGACGAGGCGCGCGACCTCGACGGCATCATCGACGACGAGCTCGGCAGGGCCGGCATGACCATGACGCTGGAGGCGCGCCAGGCGCTGCGCAGGAGCCTGGGCGGCGACCGCCTCGCCTCGCGCGGCGAGATGGAAAAGCTCGTGCTCTATGCGCAGGGCAAGAGCGAGATCACGCTGGACGACGTGAAGGCCTCGTCGGGCGATGTGTCGGGCCAGTCCTTCGAAGACGCCATCGACGCCATGCTGGACGGTCGCATCGACGATTTCGACACCGCCTTCAGCCTGCAATGCCAAGCCGGCGGACAGCCCTTCCTGGCGCTGGCCGCCGCGATGCGGCAGTTCCAGACGCTTCAGGCGATGCGCGGCGCCATGGAGCAGAGCGGCCGCAACGCCGCCGCGATCGTCGCTTCCCATCGGCCGCCGGTGTTCTTTGCGCGCC
>DAOKZN010000156.1:0-5903 GCA_035325625.1 Mesorhizobium sp.
GCCGCGCCTCGGGAAAGGCGTCGGCCAGGTCCTTGCCCATGCCGACGGCCTGGCTACCCTGCCCGGGAAAGGTGAATGCGATCCTCATGCTGCTGACCCCGTTCCGTCTAGATGCCTGCCTGTGGCGCAAGCCTGCCCGCCAAGTCAAGCCCGCCCGGCTGTAGCGCCGGGCCGGAAGCCCGCCGAAGCGCACTCACGCATGATTAAAGGCGGATACCATTTTTTTGCCGGCTTTTCCCAATTTTGCCGCAACCTGCGGGTTTGCGTGACAGTTTCATGACGGTTAAATGACACTTTTTCGCGTGCGTTCCGGGGGATGAAGTTGGAAACGGGCAGGGCAGACATCGGGATGGCCGCATCTGGACGCCAGAGCATGCAGCCGGTCGCCGCGAGGCGGGGCGAAGGCATGTGGCCAGCATCGCGCTACGCCCTCGCCTCGCTGCTCGCGGCGGCGGTTCTGGTCTTTGCCATCGAACTCATCTTTCGCGGCGATTTCGGCGCGACGGTCGGCTTCTTCCTCCAGCCCTTCAAGCCGGGCTGGACCACGATCGTGCTGTTCACGCTGATCGTGATCGCGCTCGACGCCCTTCTGGGCCGTGCCTATCAAGGGCTCATGATCATGGCGCCGCTGACGCTGACGCTCGCCTTCGTCGGGCACCAGAAGTCGCTTTATCTGGGCGACCCGCTCTATCCGACCGACTTCCTCTTCGCGCGCCAGATCGTCGATCTCCTGCCCCTTCTGGTGCGGGAGCGCCCGCTGACCGGCCTTGCCATGGCCGCCGGCTTCGTCGCCGTGCCCGCCCTGCTGCTCTATGGCTGGCGGCAATGGCGCCGGCGCGTGCGCGTCATGAGCTACAGGGGCCGGGTCGGGCGGCTGGCGCTCTGCCTGCCGCTGCTGGCCTTCTTCGTCTCGATCATGGACTACGCCACCTTCTCGTGGACGCGCGACCGGCTGCAGATCATCCCGATGATGTGGGACCAGAAGGAGAACTACAACTCCAACGGCTTCGCCCTGGCCTTCGCGCTCAACGTGCCCATGGCGCATGTCACCGCGCCGGCCGGCTATTCCGACAAGGCGATCGAGGCGATCGCAAGGCCGCAGGTGGCCACCTCGGTGCCGGCGCAGAAGCCGGACATCATCGTCATCATGAGCGAATCCTTCTGGGATCCGACGCAACTGCCGGGCGTGTCGATCACCCCCGACCCGATCCCGACGGTGCGCGCGCTGCAGTCCGGCTCCGTATTCTCGCCGGAATTCGGAGGCATGACCGCCAATGTCGAGTTCGAGGCGCTGACCGGCTTTTCCAACGCCTTCCTGCCGGCCGGCTCGATCCCCTACCAGCAATATGTGCGCGCGCCGATCCCCTCGCTCGCCACCTTCCTGAAAAGCGAGGGCTACGAGGCGCGCGCCATCCATCCCGGCACCAACTGGTTCTGGAATCGCGGCAACGTCTACAAGGATTTCGGCTTCGACGACTTCAAGTCGGAGGAGAACCTGCCGCCGATGCAAAAGCGCGGGCCGCTGGCCTCCGACGAGGCGATGACCGACGAGATCATCCGCGAAGGCGAAGAGACGGAGGAACCGTTCTTCTTCTTCGCCGTCAGCCTGCAGAACCACGGCCCTTACGAGCCGAACCGCTACCCCGACGCCACCCACGCCGTGCAGGCTTCGACCAGCCAGTGGGCGCGCGATTCGCTGCAGAGCTATGCCGAGGGCGCTGCCGACGCCGACCGCGGCCTGCAACGGCTGATCGACTGGGCGAAGAACCGCGACCGGCCGACGATCGTCGCCCTGTTCGGCGACCATCTGCCGCCGCTCGGCCCCGTCTATGTCGAGACCGGCTTCCTCGCCAACAACGTGGCGCCGCGCAAGGAGCCGCCGGACCAGATGCTCAAGCACCGCAACACGCCGCTGGTGCTGTGGTCCAGCCGCAGCGGCCCGGCCGAGCCTTTGGGCGCGATCAGCCCTGCGCTGCTGCCCTACCACGTGCTGAAGGCGGCGGGCATCACGCATCCCTACTATACCGGCTTCCTGGGCGCGCTGAGCGAACGCTACCGCATCGTCGACCGCAACGTGCTGTTTTCCGCCGACGGCGAGACGGCGCCGGACTGGGCGCGGCAGAAGGAGATCGACCCGGCGATCCGCGACTTCCGCTTCCTGCAATACGACATGATGTTCGGCAAGCGGCGCGCCGGGCCGGACTTCTTCCCCGAGACGGTGAACAAGCTGATCGCACATACAAGCTGACACGGGCGGGAGGCAGCCGAACCGCACGCGGACTTGACTTTCCGGGCGCATTCTTTATGTGTCGCGCCAAGTTTTCCGCGCCCGGGTGCCCTGCCCGTGCTCCTGCGGCTCGAACTCCAGAAATCAACGGACGGACATCATGGCCAAGGCCGCGAACATCAAGATCAAGCTTCTTTCGACCGCCGACACCGGCTTCTTCTACGTGACGAGCAAGAACAGCCGCACCAAGACCGAGAAGCTGTCGTTCCGCAAGTACGACCCGGTCGCCAAGAAGCATGTCGAATTCAAGGAAACCAAGATCAAGTAATCCGGGTTTCCGCCGAAAACGAAAGCCGCCCTTCGAGGCGGCTTTTTTGTTGGTGCGTGCGGCTGGAGCGAATGGCGGGCTGGAGAAGAAGCCTCACAGCAGGCCGAGTTCGGCCAGGTCCTGCCTCAGCTTCGCCGGCATCTCGGCCAGCGCCGACCGCCCTGTTCCGAGATCGGCGGGCGCGTCCTCCGGCTTCAGGTAGCGCCAGCCCTGGAAGGCGCGGCGCGGCTGCCATTGCGTGCGCACCACTTGCGGATCGAGCACCAGCCGGCAGCGGCCGATGCCCTCGGCATCGGTGAAGGGCCGGACCTCGGTGATGAACTGGCGGCACTGCACCGAGCCCTTGATGACCCAGTAGAGCGAGCCGCCGCCCACGATCTCGGCCGCGCGCGTCGGCACCATGCGGGTGGTGTGGTATTGCTCCACCGGCAGGCCGGCACGGCGGCATTCGTCGAGCTTGAAGGCGATCCACTCCTCGAGATCCTCGACGCTGTCGCAGCCGACGCACAGTTTTATCAGGTTGAGAGACATGGCCTCACGTTAGTCCGATGCCGCAGAGCGTCAACGGCCGGAATCGCTTCTCCACATGCGGCGCATCAGCACTCCACGACGTTGACCGCCAGGCCGCCCAGGCTGGTCTCCTTGTACTTCTCGTTCATGTCGAGGCCGGTCTGGCGCATGGTCTCGATCGCCGCGTCGAGCGGGACGAAATGCTTGCCGTCGCCCTTGATGGCGAGCGAGGCGGCCGTCACCGCCTTGACCGCGCCCAGCGCGTTGCGCTCGATGCATGGCACCTGCACCAGCCCGGCGACGGGGTCGCAGGTCATGCCCAGATGATGCTCCAGCGCGATCTCGGCCGCGTTCTCCACCTGCTCGGGCGTGCCGCCCATGACCGCGCACAGGCCGGCGGCGGCCATGGCCGAGGCCGAGCCCACCTCGCCCTGACAGCCGACCTCGGCGCCGGAGATCGAGGCGTTGGTCTTGATGATGCCGCCCACGGCCGCGGCGGTGAGCAGGAAGTCGCGGATGCTGGCCTGATCGGCCTCGGGATGGAAATGCAGCCAATAGCGCAGCACGGCGGGAATCCCCCCCGCCGCGCCGTTGGTCGGCGCGGTCACTACGCGGCCGCCGGCGGCGTTCTCCTCGTTGACCGCCATGGCGTAGATCGACAGCCAGTCGTTGGCGAGCACCGGGTTGGGCCGGTTCTGCCGCCACTCTTCCTGCAGCCTGTCGTGAAGCTGGCGGGCGCGGCGGCGCACCTTGAGCCCGCCGGGCATGATGCCCTCCTGCGTCAGGCCGCGCTCGATGCAGCCCAGCATGGCGCCCCAGATAGCGTCCAGCCCCGCATCGAGCTCGGCCCGCGGCATGTGCTTTTCCTCGTTCACCCGCTTCATGTCGGCGATGGAAAGGCCGCTGCGAGCGGCCATGGCAAGCATCTCGGCCGCCGTCTTGAAGGGATAGGGCACCTTCTTGCCCTCGGTGGTGACCGAGCCGCGCGCCTTCATGCGCTGCAACTCCTCCTCCGAGACCACGAAGCCGCCGCCGATCGAATAGTAGATGCGCTTCAGGAGCATCCGGCCGCCTGCGTCGTAGGCGTAGAAGGCCATGCCGTTGGCGTGGCCGGTCAGCGGCGTCTTCTTGTCCAGCACGAGGTCCCCGGCCGGATCGAAGCGGTAGGATGGATGTCCGGGCGGCGCGATGCGCTTTTCCGCGGTTACCTTGGCCATGATGGCATCGACGTGGTCGGGGTCGACCGTCTGCGGCGTCAGCCCGGTCAGGCCCAGCACGACGGCGCGGTCGCTGCCATGGCCGATGCCGGTATAGGCGAGCGAGCCGTGCAGGCTGGCGCCGAGGCGATCCACCTTCACGCCGGCCGGCCGCGGCCAGTCGTCCGACAGCACCTCGGCGAGAAAGCGCGCCGCCGCCGTCATCGGCCCCATCGTGTGCGACGAGGACGGGCCGATGCCGATCTTGAACAGGTCGAAAACCGAAAGGAACACGCGCGGATCTCCAAGGCTGCCTCGGTCTACATATAGGAAGCCGGCGGCATCGCGCGACGGGATTTGCGCCACGCGCCTGCCGTTTTGCGCATTTGCGCGGACAGGCCCGCCGCCGCTCAGCCGGCGGGGCCGGGAAAGACCGAATCGATGCGGCCCGTCAGCCAATAGGCCAGCAGGCCGATCCATTCGCGGATCGCCAGCGTCGTGGCCTGCAGGGAATCGACGGGGTTGTCTGTGAGAAAGCCGATGCCTTCCTGCCCGGTCGTGCGATAGTCCACCGGCCATGGAACGGTGGGGAAGCCCGCCTTGTCGAACAGCGCCTTGGAGCGCGGCATGTGGAAGGCCGAGGTCACCAGCAGCCAGGTCTCGCCCGGGCGCGGCGTCACGAGCTCCCGGGTGAACAGCGCGTTCTCGTAGGTGTTGCGGGATTTGCCTTCGAGCGTCAGCCGCCCGGGAGCCACGCCCAGCGCCGTCAGGAGACGCGAGGCCGCCGCGGCATCGTCCTCCCCGTCTAGGATAAGCTCGCCGACCCCGCCCGAGATGACGATCCGGGCATCGGGATAGCGCCTTGCCAGCACGGCGGCCTCCACGAAACGGTCGCCGCCGCCGTTCAGTTCATAGCCGCCGCGCGCCTTGTTGATGGCGCCCTCGAAGCCGCCGCCCAGCACGACGATGCCGTCCACCCTTTCAGGGGCGGGCGGGCGCGGAAAGCGCTCCTCGAGCGGGGAAAGCATCAGTTGCCCGGCCGACGTCCAGGTCGACACGGCAAGGATGAGAAACGCCAGCGCCGCCGCCCAGCGCAGCGGCCTGCGCGCACCGAAGAAGCCGGCGGCGAGGCCGGCCGCCAGAAGCACGATCGACAGGTTGAGCGGCTGGGCGAACAGCCAGAAGACCTTCGACAGGTAGAAGAACATCGCCCCTCCCCGCCGCTGCGCTCACAGGTTCCGGGTTACCACCACGCCTGCGGCTGGAACCGGCCGGCAGCCCGCTCGATGACGTGGGCGGTCTGGAACAGCGTCTCCTCGTCGAACGGCCGGCCGATGAGCTGGAGCCCCAGCGGCAGGCCGCCGGCGTCGCGCCCGGCTGGAACGGCGATGCCCGGCAGGCCGGCCATGTTGACCGTCACCGTGAAGATGTCGTTGAGATACATCTTGACCGGATCGGAGTTCATTTCCTCGTCGGCGAGGCCGAACGCGGCCGAGGGCGTGGCGGGCGTGAGGATGACGTCGATGCCGGCCGCGAAGGCGTCCTCGAAGTCCTTCTTGATCAGCGTGCGCACCTTCTGCGCCTGCAGGTAATAGGCGTCGTAATAGCCGGCCGACAGCACATAGGTGCCGATCATGATGCG
>DAOKZN010000157.1:0-2195 GCA_035325625.1 Mesorhizobium sp.
GGCCGGCGCATCAGAAGCTGCATGCCGATCCACGAGCCGAAGGAATAGCCGGCCACCCAGCAGCTCTTGGAATCCGGATGCAGCGACTGCACCCAGTCGAGCGCGGCCGCCGCGTCCGACAATTCGCCGGTGCCGTGGTCGAACTCGCCCTGGCTGCGGCCGATGCCGCGGAAATTGAAGCGCAGCGTGGTGAAGTTGCGCTTCTGGAACATGTAGAAGAGGTCGTAGACGATCTTGTTGTTCATCGTGCCCCCGAACTGCGGATGCGGGTGCAGGATGATGGCGATCGGCGCGCTTTTTTCCTTGGAGGGCTGGTAGCGGCCTTCCAGGCGGCCGGCCGGACCGGCGAAAATGACCTCTGGCATCGATAACTCCACTTGCCGTACAATATGCGGCGCAGGTCCGAACAATCCTGCCTTCGGCCGCTCCCGCCGGTCGGGCCATAGGGCCTTGACGCCGGGCGAGCGCCTTTTTAGAAGCTAATTTAGAATTGTTCAAAACTGGGTGGCCAATCGCTCGCGTTTCGCCACCTGTGCCGCAAGTTGCGTAGATAGGACGGACGGCCTTGGAATTTCAAGGAAATAACGCCCCGTCCATGCAAACCGGCTGGTGAAGGGAACTTCCTGAGGAAATGGCCGCCGCACGCGCCTATCTCGACCACAACGCCAGCGCGCCGCTTTTGCCGGCCGCGCGGGCGGCCGTGGTCGCGGCGCTCGACGCGTCCGCCAATCCCTCTTCGGTGCATTCGGAAGGCCGCGCCGCCCGCCGCCTCGTGGAGGATGCGCGACGCGACGTGGCGGCGCTTGTCAACGGCAAGGCCGCGCATGTCGTGTTCACCTCGGGCGCGACCGAGGCCGCCTCGACCTTGCTGACGCCCAACTGGCGCATGGGGCGCAGCGCCTTGCGCATGGCCAGGCTCTATGTCTGCCAGTCCGATCACCCCTGCCTGCTGGGCGGCGGTCGCTTCCCGCCGGAGCATGTGAGCCGCATCGGCGTCGACGGCGACGGCATCGTGCGGCTGGACGAACTGGAAGCCGCGCTCCGGGCTCACGACAAGGCGCAGGGGCTGCCGCTGGTGGCGATCCATGCCGCCAATAACGAGACCGGGGTGATCCAGCCCTTCTGCCGCATCGCCGAAATCGTCAGGGCGGCGGGTGGCGTGCTGGTGCTCGACGCCGTGCAGGCAGCGGGGCGCATTCCGCTCGATATGTCAGTGCCTTGCGCCGATTACCTGATTCTGTCCTCGCACAAGATCGGCGGCCCGCAAGGCGCCGGCGCCATCGTCGCGGCCTCCGATCTGATGATGCCGGCGCCGCTGATCGCGGGAGGCGGGCAGGAGAAGGGCCATCGTGCCGGCACGGAAAATCTCGCCGCGATCGCCGGCTTCGGCGCGGCGGCGCGGGAAGCGCTGGCCGGGCTTGCGGGCATGGACGCGGTGCGGGGCCGCCGCGACGGGATCGAGGAGATCGTGCTTTCGCTGGTGCCCGACGCGGAAATCTTCGGCAAGGGCGCGCCACGCCTGCCCAACACCACCTTCTTCGCCATTCCGGGGTTGAAGGCCGAGACGGCGCAGATCGCCTTCGACCTTGCCGGGGTTGCGCTGTCGGCCGGTTCCGCCTGCTCCTCGGGCAAGGTGGGGCCGAGCCATGTGCTGAAGGCCATGGGGCGCGACGGCGGGCAGGGCGCGCTGCGCGTGTCCATCGGCGCGGCCACGACGGCGCGCGACATCGAATTGTTCCGCACGGCGCTCGCGGGCATCGTCTCGCGCCGCGCCGGCCGGAGCGAGGCCGCCTGAAGGCGGCGGAATGCAGGCTTCGGCCTGGTAGAGCGGTGCGGACTTTTTGGCCGGGTGCATTTCCGGCGGAGGCGCACTATATGGAACTTACGCCGCCTTTCGCCGGGCGGTGCCATAGTTTGAAAACGGCCGGGCCTTGACCCCGGCATGGATGGAGAACGCTGATGCCTGCCGTGCAGGACACGATCGATCGGGTCCGTAAGATCGACGTTGACCAATACAAATATGGCTTCGAGACAGAGATCGAGACCGACAAGGCTCCCAAGGGCCTGAACGAGGACATCATCCGTCTCATCTCGGCGAAGAAGAACGAACCGGAATGGATGCTGGAATGGCGCCTCGGCGCCTATCGCCGCTGGCTGACGCTGGAGGAGCCGACCTGGGCGCGCGTCGAATACCC
>DAOKZN010000157.1:2295-3377 GCA_035325625.1 Mesorhizobium sp.
GAGCTGGCCAAGGCCGGCGTCATCTTCTGCTCGATCTCCGAGGCGATCCGCGAGCACCCCGAGCTGGTGAAGAAATATCTCGGCTCGGTCGTCCCGGTCACCGACAATTTCTATGCCACGCTCAACTCGGCGGTGTTCACCGACGGCTCCTTCGTGTTCGTGCCGAAGGGCGTTCGCTGCCCGATGGAGCTTTCCACCTATTTCCGCATCAACGAGAAGGACACCGGCCAGTTCGAGCGCACGCTCATCATCGCCGAGGAGGGGGCCTACGTCTCCTATCTGGAGGGCTGCACGGCGCCGCAGCGCGACGAGAACCAGCTTCACGCGGCCGTGGTCGAACTGATCGCGCTGGACGACGCCGAGATCAAATATTCGACCGTGCAGAACTGGTATCCGGGCGATGCGCAAGGCAAGGGCGGCATCTACAATTTCGTCACCAAGCGCGGCGACTGCCGCGGCGACCGCTCCAAGATCTCCTGGACGCAGGTGGAGACCGGCTCGGCCATCACCTGGAAATACCCGTCCTGCATCCTGCGCGGCGACGATTCCCGCGGCGAGTTCTATTCGATCGCGGTCTCGAACGGCTACCAGCAGGTGGATTCCGGCACCAAGATGATCCATCTCGGCAAGAACACGTCGAGCCGCATCATCTCCAAGGGCATCGCCGCCGGCTTTTCCCAGAATACCTATCGCGGCCAGGTCTCGGCTCACCGCAAGGCCGCCAACGCGCGCAACTTCACCAATTGCGACAGCCTGCTGATCGGCGACCAGTGCGGCGCACACACCGTGCCCTACATGGAGGCCAAGAACGCGACGGCCAAGTTCGAGCACGAGGCGACCACCTCGAAGATCTCGGAGGACCAGAAGTTCTACGTCATGCAGCGCGGCATCCCGGAGGAGGAGGCGATCGCGCTCATCGTCAACGGCTTCGTCAAGGACGTCATCCAGGAACTGCCGATGGAGTTCGCCGTGGAGGCGCAGAAGCTCATCGGCATATCGCTCGAAGGCTCGGTCGGCTGACCCAACAATTTTCAGGAAGAACAAATGCTTGAGATCAAGAACCTGCACGCCCGCATCGTCGA
>DAOKZN010000157.1:3477-5863 GCA_035325625.1 Mesorhizobium sp.
ATGGACGAGACCGATTCCGGCCTCGACATCGACGCGCTGAAGATCGTCGCCGACGGCGTCAACTCGCTGCGCTCGCCGGATCGCTCGATCATCGTCATCACCCACTACCAGCGCCTGCTGGAGCATATCGTGCCGGATACCGTGCATGTGCTCTACAAGGGCCAGGTCATCAAGTCGGGCGACAAGTCGCTCGCGCTCGACCTGGAGGCCAACGGCTATGCCGGCGTGATCGGCGAGGCTGCGTGAGGGGAGAGCCATGAACATCCAGATTCAACCCCAGCGCACGCCGGCCGAGGCGGCCCTGGTCGACGCCTTCGGCGAGCGGCTGTCGCTGCTGCCGGGCGACGGCGAGGTGATGCTGAAGCGTGATGCGGCGATCGAGGCGCTGAAGGCCGGCCTGCCGACGCGGCGCATCGAGTCCTGGCACTATACCGACCTGCGCCGCCTGCTCACCGCCGTTCCCGCCTTCGATCCGGCCGCTGCCGCCAGGCCGCTGGCGCCGGTGCTGGAAGGCTCGGCCGTGCTTGCGGTGCTGGACGGCAAGGCCGGGGGCAAGGCGCCCGAGGTCGAAGGCGTCGTCTTCCGGCCGCTGGCCGGGATGCTGGCCGACGGCAGCTTCGCGCCGGCGCTCGACCGCTATGGTACGGACGACGCCATCGGCGCGCTCAACGCCGCCTTCGTCGCCGACGGCTGGTTCGTGGACGTCGCCGCCGGCGCCGTGGTCGAGAAGCCGGTCGAATTGCAGAACGTGCAGGCCGGCGGCCAGAGCCATGTGCGGCTGCCGGTGCGCGTCGGCGCGGGCGCCCGCGCCACCATCGTCGAGCGCCAGGCGGGCGAGGGCGCGGGGCTCGTCAGCTCCGTCAGCCAGCTTACGCTGGACGAGGGCGCCGAGGTGCTGTGGATCGTGGTGCAGGAGCAGCCCGAGACGGCGACGCATCTGGCCCAGTTCAAGGCCCATCTCGGCAAGGATTCGAAGCTCGTCCTGTTCGTCATGAATGCCGGCGGCAGGCTGGTGCGGCAGGAAGTGGTGGTCAGGACCACGGGCGAAGGCGCCGACTTCAAGCTGCGCGGGGTGAACCTGCTGGCCGGCGACACGCACACCGACGTCACCATGGTGCTCGACCACGCCGTGCCGCACACCACCTCCACGGAAATCGTGCGCAACGTGGTGACCGGCAAGGCGCGCGGCGTTTTCCAGGGCCGCATCAACGTGCACCAGTACGCCCAGAAGACCGACGCCAAGATGGCCTGCAACACGCTGCTGCTGTCGGACGACGGCGAGTTCTCGACCAAGCCGGAACTGGAGATCTTCGCCGACGACGTGCAGTGCGGCCACGGCGCCACCGTCACCGAGATCGACCGCAACCATCTGTTCTATCTGATGGCGCGCGGCATCGAGGAAAAGACGGCGCGCGGCCTGCTGGTGCGGGCCTTCCTCGCCGAGGTGATCGAGGAACTGGAAGACGAAGCCATCGTGGACGCGCTGGAAACGCGCTTGAACGACTGGTTCGCCACGCATGGATGAGGGAGGGGCCGAGGCTCCCGCGATCGGTGCCTCGCCCCTTCATGTCTCGGGTTGTTGAACATGGACCAGAAAACCTCAGCCATCCCCTATGACGTCGAGGCGATCCGCCGCGACTTCCCGATCCTGTCGCGCGAGGTCTACGGCAAGCCGCTGGTCTATCTCGACAATGGCGCTTCCGCCCAGAAGCCGCAGGCCATGCTCGATGCCGTCAGCCATGCCTACGGCATGGAATATGCCAACGTCCATCGCGGCCTGCATTTCCTGTCCAACGCCGCCACCGACGCCTACGAGAAGGCGCGCGAGACGGTGCGCCGCTTCCTCAATGCTGGCAGCGTGGACGAGATCGTCTTCACCTCCAACTCCACGGCGGCCATCAACACCGTGGCCTATGGCTGGGGCATGCCGCATATCGGCGCGGGCGACGAGATCGTGCTTTCCATCATGGAGCACCATTCCAACATCGTGCCGTGGCATTTCATCCGCGAGCGGCAGGGCGCCAGGCTGGTATGGGTGCCGGTGGACGATCTCGGCGCCTTCCACATCGAGGATTTCGAGAAGAGCCTGACGGCGAAGACGAAGCTCGTCGCCATCACGCATATGTCCAACGCGCTCGGCACGGTCACGCCGATCAAGGAGATCTGCCGCATCGCGCATGCGCGCGGCATCCCGGTTCTGGTGGACGGCAGCCAGAGCGCGGTGCACATGCCCATCGACGTGCAGGACCTCGACTGCGACTGGTTCGTCTTCACCGGCCACAAGGTCTACGGGCCTTCCGGCATCGGCGTGCTCTACGGCAAGAAGGAGCGGCTGGAGGCCATGCGCCCCTTCATGGGCGGCGGCGAGATGATCGAGGAGGTGACG
>DAOKZN010000158.1:0-5827 GCA_035325625.1 Mesorhizobium sp.
AAGGCGGCGGTGTAGAAGGACAGGGCCAGATAGAGCGACAGGAACTCGGGCTTGATGTTGATGCCGCCCGTCAGGTTGAAGGTGCCCTTCTGCGGATAGTCGACCGAAGCTGGCAGACCGGCCAGAAGGAATGCCAGCAGCGGCAGGCCGACGATGAGCGCCAGGCTGGTCAGGAACACGGGGAACTGCTGGCCGGTCGCCATCTGGCGAGCCCGGGCGCGGCGCGCCACGTACCAGCTCAACACGACGCCGGCGGCAAGCCCGGCAAGCACCAGCCACGAGCCGGGCTCCCACACCAGGCGCGGAAAATAAAAGCCGCGATTGTTCAGATAGGAGCCCAGCGGCAACGACACGCTGTCGCGAACGCTGGGCAGGAGCGCCAGAACGCCCTGATACCAGAACAGGATCACCAGCAGTGGCGGAATGTTGCGGAACAGCTCCACATAGGCCGTCGCCAGCTTGCGCACGAGCCAGTTGTTCGACAGGCGGCCGATGCCGACCAGAAAGCCCAGGATCGTGGCGGTGACGACGCCGGCAATCGCGACGGCCGCGGTGTTCAGGATGCCGACCACCAGCGCCCGGCCGTAAGAGGAATCGGAGGAATACTCGATCAGCCTCTCGGAGATGTCGAACCCCGCGCGTCCGCGCAGGAAGCCGAAGCCGGTGGAAATGTTCGAGCGGCGCAGATTTTCGATCGTGTTCTCTACGATCCACCAGATTCCCGCTACGAGAACGGCGATCAGCACCAGTTGGAAGACTATGCTCCGAACCCTCGGATCATAGATCAGAGACACCCTCGCGGGCGTGTCGTGAACAGCCTCTTGTGTCACATGGCTCCCCTTACCGTGACTTCAACTCCGGCGCCTGTTGTCGTTATGGTCTGCCGGAACAAGAAAGGCCGGAGAGCGGTGCCCTCCGGCCTTGCAGGCGATCAGCGGATCGGCATGCCGTATTGCAGGCCGCCCTTGGTCCACAGGGCGTTGATGCCGCGGGCGATCTTGAGCGGGCTGCCGGAACCGACGTTGCGCTCGAAGATCTCGCCGTAGTTGCCGGTGGCCTTGATGATGTTCGCCACCCAGTCGTTGCTGACGCCGAGATCGGTGCCGATCTTGGTTTCAGCCTCGGCGCCGAGCAGACGGCGGATGTCGGGGTTGTTGCTGTTCTTCATCTCGTCGACATTAGCCTGCGTCACGCCGGCTTCCTCGGCGTTGAGCAGCGCGTAGTAGGTCCACTTGACGATGTCGAACCACTTGTCGTCGCCCTGGCGCACGGAGGGGCCGAGCGGCTCCTTCGAGATGATCTCGGGCAGCACCACATGGTCGTCCGGCGAGGACATCTGCAGGCGGACGGCATAGAGGCCCGACTGGTCGGTCGTGTAGGCGTCGCAGCGGCCGGCGTCATAGGCGGCGTTGGCTTCCTCGAACTTCTCGAAGACGACCGGGTTGTACTCCATCTTGTTCGCCCGGAAATAGTCGGCGAGGTTGAGTTCCGTCGTCGTGCCGGCCTGCACGCAGACCGCGGCGCCAGAGAGCTGGAGCGCGGAATTGACGCCCGGCAGCTTCTTGGCGTTGATCATGAAGCCCTGGCCGTCATAGTAGGTCACGCCGGCGAAGTTCAGGCCGAGCGCGGTGTCGCGGTTGATCGTCCAGGTGGTGTTGCGGGAAAGGATGTCCACCTCGCCCGACTGCAGGGCGGTGAAGCGGTCCTTGGCGCTGAGGCCGGTGAACTTGACCTTGGTGCCGTCGCCGAAGACGGCGGCCGCGACCGCGCGGCAGAAATCGACGTCGAGGCCGGTCCATTCACCCTTGTCGTTGGGCGCGGAGAAACCGGCCAGGCCGGTGTTGACGCCGCATTGGACGAACCCCTTGGCCTTGACGTCGTCAAGCGTGTCCGCCGACGCGGCCGAGGCCATGAAACCGATCGCCGCCGCTCCCAGAATGCCGATTGTAATATTCTTCATCACGCAGAGACCCTTTTCTGTTGTTCAGGTAAACCCTGTTTCTCGTGTGAACGCAGCCCCAACGCCCCGGCCCGTTTCCAGAGTGCGGCGAGATCGCCCGCGGACAAGCTGCCTCCCATTCACGGATCGTATCGAAGGCGATTATTCAGGTGAGGTCAAGAAAAATGACCGGATCGAAAGTCATTTGAAAATCAATCGCGGCTCCGCGAGGACCCCTTCCGAAGCGCCGCGCGGCGTGCCGTGGTCCAGCGAGACGGCCCCGACTGGCGCGCACCGCAAGGTTGCGCGGCTTGCGCGGCCGCACTATCCCAGTCCTTTTCCACAGGATGCGGGATCATGGCGAAAAACGACAGGCGGCAAGGGGTGAACACGCGGCTGGCACATGCCGGGCACGATCCGCATGCCTATTTCGGATTCGTCAATCCGCCGGTGGTGCACGCTTCCACGGTGCTCTTCCCCGACGCCGCCACCATGGCCTCGCGCAGCCAGAAATACACCTACGGCACCCGCGGCACGCCCACCAGCGACGCGCTGGCGCAGGCGGTCGACGAGCTGGAAGGCTCGGCCGGCACGATTGTGGTGCCCTCCGGCCTTGCGGCGGTGACCGTGCCGCTGCTCGCCTTCGCCGCCGCGGGCGACCACGTCCTGATTACCGATTCTGTCTACCACCCGACCCGGCATTTCGCCGATACGATGCTGAAGCGCATGGGCGTGGAGGTGGAATATTACGATCCCCACGCGGGCGCCGGCATCGCCAGCCTGTTCAGGCCCAACACCCGCGTCGTCTTCACCGAATCGCCCGCCTCCAACACCTTCGAGGTGCAGGACATCCCCGCCATATCCAAGGCGGCGCGGCAGGCCGGCGCCGTCGTCATGATGGACAACACCTGGGCCACGCCGCTCTATTTCAGGCCGCTCGACCACGGCGTGGACATCTCCATCCATGCGGCGACGAAATATCCGGCCGGCCATTCGGACGTGTTGCTGGGCACCGTCTCCGCCAACGAGGCATGCTGGCAAAGGCTTCACGAGGGCTTCGTCACGCTGGGCTGCTGTGCCGGGCCGGACGACGTCTACCAGGTGCTGCGCGGCCTGCGCACCATGGGCGTGCGGCTGGAGCACCATCGCCGCAGCGCGCTGGAGATCGCCGCCTGGCTGGAAGGCCAGCGGGGGATAGCGCGCGTGCTGCACCCTGCCCTGCCCGGCCACCCGGATCATGCGCTGTGGAGGCGCGACTTTTCCGGCTCCAGCGGCATCTTCTCGGTCGTGCTCGACGGCGGCGGGCAGAAGCAGGCGCACGCCTTCCTCGATGCGCTGGAAATCTTCGGGCTCGGCTATTCCTGGGGCGGGTACGAGAGCCTGGCGGGGGCGGGGTTTCTCCGCGACCGCGTGATTGCCAAGGGGCCGTATGAGGGCGCCCTGATCCGCCTGCAGATCGGGCTGGAGGACGTGGCGGACCTGAAGGCCGATCTGGAAAAGGGGCTGGCCGCCGCATTGCGCTGAGGCGAAGCTGGTCGGAGTGGCGTGATTCGAACACGCGACCCCCTGATCCCAAATCAGGTGCGCTACCAGGCTGCGCTACACTCCGGACCGCTTTGGACGCTGATTTCCCTAGTGTCTCGGCTGGCGGAAGGCAAGATGCAAACCGGGCCTTGACCGCAAAACCGCCCAAGCTTCTGTGGCCGCGCTATGGGGCGGCCTCGCCTGCCAGCCAGGCAAGCGACCAGCCGGCGCCGCTTTCCAGCGCGAGCAGCCGGTGCAGGGCCGGCAGCAGCACGCGCAATTCGCTTTCCAGCGTGAAGGGCGGGTTGGCGACGACCATGCCGCTGCCGTCGAGCCGGGCCTCTCCCGAAAAGGGCCGGACCTCGAAGGCGACGTCGAGCAGCTTCGGCACGTCCGATTCGGCAAGGCCGCGCCGGAATGCGGCGACCGCCGCGCGATCCTTGATCGGATACCACAGGGCATAGATGCCGCCCGGCCAGCGCCGGTGGGCCTTCTTCAGCCCGTCCAGCAGGCGGTCGAACTCGCCCTCCTCCTCGAACGGCGGGTCGACCAGCACCAGCCCGCGCTTTTCCTTCGGCGGCAGATGCGCGCCGAGCGCCAGCCAGCCGTTCAACTCCATCACCCGGACCTGGACGTCGCCGGCGAACAGGGCCTTCAGCCTTTCGGCATCCTGCGGATGGAGCTCCAGCGCCGACAGCCGGTCCTGGCGGCGCAGCAGATGCCGCGCCAGCAGCGGCGAGCCGGGATAGGCCGCCAGCCCCCCTTGCGGATTGACGGCGCGAACGGCCTCCAGATAGGGCGCGGCCAGCGCTGCGGCTTCCGCATCCAGCGTGCCCTGCATCAGGCGGCCGATGCCGTCCCGCCACTCGCCGGTCTTCTGCGCCTCGACCGAGGAGAGGTCGTAGAGCCCGGTACCGGCATGGGTGTCGATGACACGGAACGGCTTGTCCTTGCGCTTCAGATAGTCGATGAGCCGCGCCAGCACGACATGCTTGACGACGTCGGCGAAGTTCCCCGCGTGATAGGCGTGGCGATAGTTCATGCTTCAGGTCGATCCGGCCCGCCCCGGCGAGGACGGAAGCTTCTTCGAGGGCGGGTTTGAGGACGAAGGCAGCGCATTAAGGCTTATTCCGAACGGGCGGCGGCCCGCCGCAGCCGCTCCATGTCGTCCAGTAGCATTTCCATGCCGAGAGTGAAGGTGGTGTCGAATTCGGCCGTGCCGAAATATCGCCCCGCCTGCGCGACATTGGGGAAGTCGCGCGCCATCTGCTCCGCATCCACGGTCGCGGTCGCCGAAGGGCCGTGCGCGTAGCCTGCGGTCTCGTCGAGTATGGCGCCCATGAGATAGTAGCCGGTGGTCCTGAACAGGCGCGCAGCCATCTCGCGCTCGAAGCCGGCGTCGAGAAACAGGCCGATGATGCCGTTCAGCCAGGCAAGGCAGGTGGGCGAGTTCATCCGGTAGGTGATGAGGAATGGCGCGAAGGCCGGGTGCCGGCGCCCGACGAGGCGGAAATCCTGCATGGCCGTGCGCATGCGCTCGCGCCATGGAAGTTCCGCAGACGGTATCGCCAGGGTCCCGACCAGCCGATCCACGAGCGCCTCGAAAAGATGCGCCCTGGACGGAAAGTGGTGGTAGATGCTCATCGCCTCGCAGCCGAGCGCGGCAGCCAGCTTGCGGGTGGAAAAACCCTCCAGCCCTTCCTTCTCGATCACCTCGAAAGCCGCGTCCATGATGATGTCGGGCGAAAGCCGCCCGCGTGCTCTCTTTTTCTTGATCGGCCGATCCATCGCATTCCCCGGCGATTCGCTTGACAACTTACACCGTAAGTCTCAATGTCAGAAACCTTACATCGTAAGGCAATGGATAGCCAGAGGAGAACACCATGTCGCAGATCACATCTCGCATTCATGACCTCTCTCGTGCTTGCCGCGTTTCGCTGCTGTCCGCAGCAGCCTGCGCTTCCGTCCTGACCATAGCGGCCGCGCGCGCCGACGACTACGATGCGACGATCAAGGACATCCAGTCCACCATGGGCGGCGTGCCCGGATTCGTGAAGCAGTTCCCGGAGGCCGGGCTGCCCGGCGCCTGGGCCGAGGTCAAGGCGCTGGAACTCAGCGACAAGACCGCATTGCCGCCCAAGGTCAAGTCGCTCATCTCGCTCGCCGTCGCCGCGCAGATCCCGTGCAGCTACTGCATCTGGTCCGACACGCAGGATGCCAGGCGCTATGGCGCGACGGACGAGGAAATCCGGGAGGCAGTGGCCGTCTCCGCCCTCACCCACCACTGGAGCACCGTGTTCAACGGCATGCAGATCGACTTCGACACCTTCAAGAAGGAGATGGGAGGGCAGTGACGGCCCCAGC
>DAOKZN010000159.1:0-2803 GCA_035325625.1 Mesorhizobium sp.
TCTATGCCTGGGACATCGGCGTCAAGCGCGGCAACATCCAGGTGCTGGGCGCGGCAAGCTATGCCGCGCCGCTCATGTCGACGCTGGTGCTGATCGCCTTCGGCTTCGCCGAGCCGTCCTGGCGCATTCTGGCCGCCTGCGTGCTGATCACCGGCGGCGCCGTGCTGGCGGCCAAGTCGCTGCTCTTTGGTCGCCGCAGCAGCGTGCAGGGAGAGGCCGGCGCGTAAGGGCGGCTGGCCGCCCTCGGCGGCAACCTCAGGCGTCCTTGTATTTCACGCCCGGCAGCACGCACAGCATCTCATAGAGCAGGTTGGCGGCGGTGATCGCCGTGGTGCCGGTAGTGTCGAAGGGGGGGCTCACCTCGACGAGGTCGCAGCCGACAAGGTTGAGGCCGCGGCAGCCGCGGATCAGCTCGATGCCCTGGATGACGGTGAGACCGCCGATCTCGGGCGTGCCGGTGCCGGGCGCATAGGCCGGGTCGAGGCTGTCGATGTCGAAGGACAGGTAGGTCTTGTGGCTGCCGATGCGCTTGTTGATGTCGGCGATCAGCGGCGCCAGCGACTTGTGCCAGCACTCCTCGGCCTGCACCACGGTAAACCCCTTGTCGCGCGACCAGTCGAAGTCCTCGGCCGTGTAGCCGGTGCCGCGCAGGCCGATCTGGAACACCAGGTCCGGCTTCAGGCAGCCGTCCTCGTAGGCGCGGCGGAAGGGCGTGCCGTGGGCGATCTTCTCGCCGAACATGGTGTCGTTGATGTCGGCATGGGCATCGACGTGGATCAGCGCCACCGGCCCGTGCTTGTCGGCGACGGCCTGCAGCACCGGATAGGTCAGCGTATGGTCGCCGCCGATGGTCATCGGGATGCAGTCATGCGCCAGGATGCGGGCGATGCCTTCGCGGATCAGGCCGACGGTGGCGGGCAGGTTGAAGGTGTTGATGGCGATGTCGCCGACATCGGCCACCTGCAGGCTCTCGAAGGGGGCGGCGCGGGTGGCCATGTTGTAGGGGCGGATCATCACCGACTCGGCACGCACCTGGCGCGGGCCATAGCGGGTGCCGGAGCGGTTGGAGGCGCCGATGTCCATGGGGATGCCGACGAAGCAGGCGTCCAGCCCCTCGGCCGTGGCCGCCTGCGGCAGCCGCATCATCGTGCCGGGTCCGCCGAAGCGCGGCATCTCGTTGCCGCCCATGGGCTGGTTGAATTGCCTGCCGTCCATATCGTTCTCCTGTCGTGCCGCCATCGCAGGGCGCGAAGATACAATGTCCTTCCGCTTGAAGAAGTGAAAAGATTTGCTGGCATACTCAAAGGAAACCGAACGATTGCGCGCCTGCCGCCGCTGCCGAAACGCAACGCGCGAGAATCGTGCGTCTGGACGCGCCGGGCCGATTTATCTATAAGCCGGCCATTCAGAAAGCCGCGAACAGACGACAGGGGTCCCATGGCCGGCCATTCACAATTCAAGAACATTATGCACCGCAAGGGCCGCCAGGACGCGGTCAGGTCGAAGATGTTTTCCAAGCTGGCGCGCGAGATCACCGTCGCGGCCAAGCAGGGCATTGCCGACCCGACGATGAACCCGCGCCTGCGCCTGGCGATCCAGAACGCCAGGGCGGAGTCCATGCCGAAGGACAACATCCAGCGCGCCATCAACAAGGCTACCGGCGGCGAGGGCGACAACTACGAGGAGGTGCGCTACGAGGGCTACGGCCCCGGCGGCGTGGCGCTGATCGTGGAGGTGCTGACCGACAACCGCAACCGCTCCGCCTCCAATGTGCGCGCCGCCTTCACCAAGGCCGGCGGGGCGCTGGGCGAGACGGGCTCGGTCTCCTTCATGTGGGACCGCGTCGGCGAGATCGCCTATCCGGCCACGGCCGGCAACGCCGACACGGTGATGGAAGCCGCGATCGAGGCTGGCGCCGACGATGTCGAGTCCGACGAGGACGGCCACACCATCTATTGCGCCTTCGAGGCGCTGGGCGATGTCTCCAAGGCGCTGGAAGGCGCGCTCGGCGAAGCGACCTCGGTCAAGGCGATCTGGAAGCCGCAGAACAACGTGCCGGTGGACGAGGAGCGCGCCCAGTCGCTGATGAAGCTGGTGGCCACGCTGGAGGACGACGACGACGTGCAGAACGTCTACGCCAACTTCGAGGTGGACGACGCCACCCTGGCCAAGCTCAGCGCCGCATGAGCGAGGCTGGCAGGCCCCGCATCGTCATCACCTACTGCACGCAGTGCCAGTGGCTGCTGCGTGCGGCCTGGATGGCGCAGGAGCTGCTTTCCACCTTCGGCGCCGACCTCGGCGAAGTGGCGCTGCTGCCCGGCACCGGCGGCGTCTTTTCCATCACCTGCGACGACGAGCTGGTCTGGGAGCGCAAGCGCGACGGCGGCTTTCCGGACGCCGCCCGGCTGAAGCAGCTCGTGCGCGACCGCATCGACCCCGAGCGCGATCTCGGCCATTCGGACCGCAAGCCGCAGGGCTGACCCACGGCTTTCGCGCCAGCGCTCGCCAGCCCACCGCCTACAAAAAAACCCGCCTCGAAGGCGGGTCTTTTATTGATACGGATACCGCTTGCGGCTCAGATGCCGAGATTGGCGAACTTGTTCTTGAACTTCGACAGGCGGCCGCCGCGGTCGAGCAGCGTCTGCTGGCCGCCGGTCCAGGCCGGATGCGTGGTCGGGTCGATGTCGAGATTCAGCGTGTCGCCTTCCTTGCCCCAGGTCGAGCGGGTGAGATATTCGGTGCCGTCGGTCATGACGACCTTGATGGTGTGGTAGTCGGGATGGATGTCAGCCTTCATCGCTCT
>DAOKZN010000159.1:2903-5803 GCA_035325625.1 Mesorhizobium sp.
CTGGTGGTGGGCGCCGTCTTCTCGCTCACGCTGGCGGCGGCAACCACGCTGGCGCTGCCGATCGCGGTGCGGCGCATGATCGACCACGGCTTCTCCACCGCCAATTCCGGCTTCATCGCCAACTATTTCGCCATGCTGGTGGTGATGGCCGCGCTGCTGGCGCTGGCTTCCGCCGGCCGCTACTATTTCGTCATCACGCTGGGCGAGCGCGTCGTCTCCGACATCCGCCGCGACGTGTTCTCCCATGTCACCAAGCTGTCGCCGGCCTTCTTCGACACGGCCCAGTCGGGCGAGATCGTGTCGCGGCTGGCCGCCGACACCACGCAGGTGAAGTCCGCCGTAGGCGCCACCGCCTCGGTGGCGTTGCGCAACGTCATCCTCGGGCTCGGCGCGCTGGCGATGATGGTCGTCACCAGCCCCAAGCTCTCGGGCCTGGTCATCGCCGCCATCCCCGTCATCGTGCTGCCGCTGGTGGCGTTCGGCCGCTCGGTGCGCGCCCGGTCGCGCCAGGCGCAGGACACGTTGGCCACCGCAACCGCCTATGCCAGCGAGCAGATCGGCGCCATGCGCACGCTGCAGGCGTTCACCAACGAGAAGCTGGTGACCGGGCGTTTCGCCGCTGCCGTGGAGGCCGCCTTCGAGGCGGCGCGCTCGTCGATCTTCGCGCGCGCCTTCCTCACCTTCTTCGCCATCTTCATGATCTTCTCCTCCGTGGTGGCGGTGCTGTGGTTCGGCTCGCGCGACGTCCTGTCCGGCGCGCTGTCGCCCGGCACGCTCGGCCAGTTCCTGCTCTATGCCGTGTTCGCCGCCGGCGCGCTGGGCGCGCTGTCGGAAGTGTGGGGCGACCTCGCCCAGGCGGCAGGCGCGGCCGAGCGGCTGACCGAGATCCTGGCCGAGCAGCCGGCCATCACCGCCCCCGTCCGCCCGAAGCCCCTGCCCGCCTCCGGCCATGGCGCCATCACCTTCGACGAAGTCTCCTTCTCCTATCCGGCGCGCCCGGACCGGGCGGCCGTCCACGACCTGTCGTTTTCGGTGAAGCCGGGCGAGACGGTGGCGATCGTCGGCCCGTCCGGGGCGGGCAAGAGCACGGTGTTCTCGCTGATCCTGCGCTTCTACGATCCCGAGAGCGGCAAGGTGACGGTGGACGGCGTCGACGTGCGCGAGGCCGACCCGATCGCCCTGCGCGAGCGCATCGCCATCGTCCCGCAGGAGGTGACGATCTTCGCCGCCAGCGCGCGCGACAACATCGCCTTCGGCCGGCCGGACGCCAGCCATGCCGACATCGAGGCGGCCGCCAGGGCAGCCCTTGCCGACGAGTTCATCCTCAAGCTGGAAAAGGGCTACGACACGCAGGTGGGCGAGCGCGGCGTCATGCTGTCCGGCGGCCAGCGCCAGCGCATGGCGATCGCCCGCGCCATCCTGCGCGACGCGCCGATCCTGCTGCTCGACGAGGCGACCTCGGCGCTGGACGCCGCCAGCGAGACGCTGGTGCAGGAGGCGCTGGAGCACCTGATGCGGGGCCGCACCACGCTGGTCATCGCACATCGCCTCGCCACGGTGCTGAAGGCCGACCGCATCCTGGTGATGGAGGATGGCCGCATCGTGGAGGAAGGCACCCACCAGAGCCTGGTGGCCAAGGGCGGCATCTATGCCGAACTGGCCAGGCTGCAGTTCGAGACCGGCGCCGACGCCTTCAGGGGCGCGGCGGAGTAGGGATAAAGTTCGCCACCTTCGCCCATGCGGGGAGAAGGTGGCTGGACGGGCTCCGCTTCAGGCCGCCTTCCGCTTGGGCTGGATGAGCCCGCGCGCGACCAGCAGCTCGGCGATCTGCACGGTATTGAGCGCGGCCCCCTTGCGCAGATTGTCGGAGACGACCCACATGGCCAGGCCGTTCTCGACGGTGGCGTCCTCGCGGATGCGCGAGATATAGGTGGCGTCCTCGCCGGCAGCCTCGATCGGGGTGGCGTAGCCGCCGTTCTCATGCTTGTCGACGACCAGGCAGCCCGGCGCCTCGCGCAGGATCTCGCGGGCCTCGTCCGGCGTGATCGGGTTCTCGAACTCGATGTTGACGGCCTCGGAGTGGCCGATGAACACCGGCACGCGCACGGCGGTGGCCGTCAGCTTGATCCTGGGGTCGAGCATCTTCTTGGTCTCGGCCACCATCTTCCACTCTTCCTTGGTGTAGCCGTCCTCCATGAACACGTCGATGTGCGGGATGACGTTGAAGGCGATGCGCTTGGTGAACTTCTTGGCCTCGACCGGATCGGCGACGAAGACGGCGCGCGTCTGGGTGAACAGCTCGTCCATGCCTTCCTTGCCGGCGCCGGAGACCGACTGGTAGGTGGAGACGACCACGCGCTTGATCTTGGCCTTGTCGTGCAGCGGCTTCAGCGCCACGACGAGCTGGGCGGTCGAGCAGTTCGGGTTGGCGATGATGTTCTTCTTCGAGAACTGGGTGATCGCGTCCGGGTTCACCTCAGGCACGATCAGCGGCACCTCGGCGTCGTAGCGCCAGGCGGACGAGTTGTCGATGACGACGCAGCCCTGCTTGCCGATCTTCGGCGACCATTCCTTCGACACGTTGCCGCCGGCCGACATCAGGCAGATGTCGGTGTCGGAGAAGTCGTAGGTGTCGAGCGCCTTCACCTTCAGCGTCTTGTCGCCATAGGACACTTCGGTGCCCTGGCTGCGGCGGGAGGCCAGCGGAACCACCTCGTCGGCGGGAAAGCCGCGTTCCTCGAGGATGTTGAGCATTTCGCGGCCCACATTGCCCGTGGCGCCGACGATCGCAACCTTGAAACCCATCGTCAGATCACTCCTGTCCCTCTCCGCTCGTTTCCTGGAGAAAACCCGCCGGCCGTTGCGGGTTCTTCGCCCCCGGGCCGGACCCGGGAGAGGGC
>DAOKZN010000160.1:0-5787 GCA_035325625.1 Mesorhizobium sp.
TGTCGGTGCCGTAGGTGGGAGAGCTCATGCAGCCCGACAGCGCCAGCCCGGATGCGACAAGCGGTGCCAGCAGCGCCGCGCGCGCATGAAGTCCCTGCGTCATGCCAAAAATCCCACTCTCAAAGCCTCCGCCGCCGGCTTTGCCGACGATCCACCGCCCGCAATTCCAACGAAAATCCGGCGACAATTTGTCGTCGCGAGTTTCGCGTATGTATCTTAACCACTCGTCAAGGGCAACGCGCGGGCAGCGATGAGCTGCCCGCCGGTGTGCCGCCGTTGCATTTGTGCACCCGTCAAAGCCTGCCGAGCGCCTGCAGCTCGTGCAGCACGGCCGCGTCGCGGGCCGACACGTCCGGGAACTGCGGGTCGCTGCCGACATCGGCGGTGTAGCGCCACGAGCGCGCGCATTTCTTCAGCCCCTTAGCCTCAGCCTTCTCGATCACCACGGCGATGCCCTTGACGTCGTCGAGGCGGAAGGCTTCGGCCGGCGCGCCGCCATGGCGGAATTCGAGGCCGCTGGTGATGCAGATCTCGGCCATGTCGACGCCTGCCACCTCGCCTTCCAGCGCGGCATCCTCCAGATAGACCACCGGCACAGCCTCCAGCGAGGAGCCGATGACCTTGCCGGCGCGCGCGATTTCCAGCGCGCCGGTGATCGTGCGGCGCATCTGGCGCACCTTGCGCCACCTTTCGGCGAGCGCGTCGTCGCCCCATTCGGCCGGCACCTGCGGCATCTGCTCCAGATGCACCGATTCGGCTTGCGGGTTGCGGTCCAGCCAGGCCTCTTCCGTGGTGAAGGGCAGCATCGGCGCCAGCCATTTCACCAGGCAATCGAACAGGTGGCGCACCACCATGACGGCCGCCTTGCGCTTCACGCTCGACGGCCCCTCGCAGTAGAGCGCGTCCTTGCGGATGTCGAAATAGAAGGCCGACAGCTCGACCACCATGAAATCGAGCAGCGCGCGCGTGATGCGCTTGAACTCGAAGGCGTCGTAGCCGGCCCGCACGGTCTGGTCGAGCTCGTGGAGCCGGTGCAGCATCAGCCGCTCCAGTTCCGGCAAGTCGGCCAGCGGCACTTCCTCGCCCTCGTCATGGGCGAGCGTGCCGAGCATCCAGCGGATCGTGTTGCGCAGCTTGCGGTAGGCGTCGATGTTGGTCTGCAGGATGGTCTTGCCGAGCCGCTGGTCCTCCCAGTAGTCGGTCGTGACCACCCACAGCCGCAATATGTCGGCGCCGGACTGCTTGATGACATCCTGCGGCACCACCGTGTTGCCGAGCGACTTCGACATCTTGCGGCCTTCCTCGTCCATGGTGAAGCCATGGGTGATGACGGCGTCGTAAGGTGCGCGTCCGCGCGTGCCGCAGCTTTCCAGCAGCGAGGAATGGAACCAGCCGCGGTGCTGGTCGGAGCCTTCCAGATAGACGTCGGCCGGCCATTTCAGGTCCGGACGGTCCTCCAGCGTGAAGGTGTGGGTCGAGCCCGAATCGAACCACACGTCGAGAATGTCGCGCACCATGGTCCACGGCTCGCCGGTGCGCTCGCCCAGGAAACGCTCGCGCGCGCCCTCGGCGAACCAGGCGTCGGCGCCTTCCTGCTCGAACGCCGCAAGGATGCGGGCGTTGACGGCCTCGTCCTTGAGCACGTTGCCCTCGGCATCGGTGAAGACGCAGATCGGCACGCCCCAGGCGCGCTGGCGCGACAGCACCCAGTCCGGCCGCTCCTCGATCATCGCGCGCAGGCGGGTCTGGCCGGCCGGCGGCACGAAGCGCGTGGCGTCGATCGCCGCCAGCGCGCGCGTGCGCAGCGTGTCGGGCCTGTCGGACGCCCGGCCTTGCTCGGGAAGGCCGTAGCCGCCCAGCTCCTTGTCCATGTGGACGAACCATTGCGGCGTGTTGCGGAAGATGATGGGCTTCTTCGAGCGCCACGAATGCGGATAGCTGTGCTTCAGCCGCCCGCGCGCGAACAGCATGTTGCGCTTGATGAGCTCGTCGATGACGGCCTTGTTGGCGTCGCCCTTCTTGCCGTTGTCGTCGATGACGCGCGCCGCGCCGCCCTCGCGGTCCGGGCCGAAGCCGGGCGCGTCGCCGGTGAAGAAGCCGGCGTCGTCCACGGTGAACGGGATGCGCACGTCGATGCCGCGCGCCTCCAGTTGCCGGGCATGATCCATCCAGGCGTCGAAGTCCTCGCGGCCGTGGCCGGGCGCGGTGTGCACGAAGCCGGTGCCGGCATCGTCGGTGACATGGTCGCCCGCAAGCATCGGCACGGCGAAATCATAGCCGCCGCCGAGACCCCTGAGGGGGTGAGAAAGCGTAAGGCTTTCAAGCTCATCTATATCGACGCTACGCAGGCGGTTGAACGTCACCTTGGCTTTCGCCGCCGAATCTTCGGCCAAAGCGTCGGCGAAGATCAGCTTCTCCCCCGGCTGCGGGCCGTAGTCGTTCTCGGCCGCAGTCACCTCATAGAGGCCATAGGAGATGCGCGGCGAGAAGCTAACCGCACGGTTGCCGGGGATCGTCCAGGGCGTCGTCGTCCAGATGACGAAGGACGCCTGCATGAGATCGGATATGTCCGCATGGGTTTCTCCATGCGCCGACCGCACCGGGAACTTCACCCAGATCGTATCGCTCTCGTAGTCGTGGTACTCGACCTCCGCTTCGGCCAGCGCCGTGCGCTCGACCACCGACCACATGACCGGCTTCGAGCCGCGGTAGAGCTGCCCGCTCATGGCGAATTTCAGCAATTCGCCGGCGATCCGCGCCTCGGCGTGGAAGGCCATGGTGGTGTAGGGATCGTCGAAGTCGCCGACGACGCCGAGCCGCTGGAACTCCCCGGTCTGCACCGTGATCCAGTGGCGGGCGAACTCGCGGCATTCCTTGCGGAATTCGTTGACCGGCACCTCGTCCTTGTTCTTGCCCTTGGCGCGGTACTGCTCCTCGATCTTCCATTCGATCGGCAGGCCGTGGCAGTCCCAGCCCGGCACGTAGTTGGCGTCGAAGCCGCGCATCTGGAACGAGCGGTTGATGACGTCCTTGAGGATCTTGTTCAGCGCATGGCCGATATGGATGTTGCCGTTGGCATAGGGCGGGCCGTCATGCAGCACGTAGAGCGGGCGGCCGGCGGAAGTCTCGCGCAGGCGCCTGTAGAGATCCATGTCCAGCCAGCGCTTCACCAGCGCCGGCTCCTTCTCCGGCAGGCCGGCGCGCATCGGAAAATCCGTTCGCGGCAGATAGAGCGTGCTGGAATAGTCGATCGTTTGCGATTCGGTGTCGGTCATTGCTTTGCCATGTCCATCGCCCGGAAGGCGGCTTCGGGCGTTCAACTATCATGTTCTGAAAAAAGCGCGAGGGGCGCGGCCAAGATTCCCGGCGCTTCCGCGGCCGGGCCGAAGCCTCAGGCCGTCCGGAACACCGGGCCGGTAATTCGTATCGCGGATGCGAACATGCACGGAAAGCTCGCCATGGCCGCGCTTCTAGCCGAAGACGGCCGCCGAATAAAGGGCCCCTCGCCTACATCGAGAAATCGAAGCGATAGGTGGTGGAGACGCCGAAGGTGAACTGGTTGCGGTCGCCGCGCTCGCGCACCAGGCTGGAGCTGGCTGCCGGTCCGGTCAGGCGGGAATATTCGCCGAACAGGCTGGCGGTGACGGGATCGGTCACCTTCCAGGTGACGGCGCCGCCCGCGCCGACCGACTTCAGGCCGCCGCCGGGATGATATTCGGCAAGGCCGGAATCGGCCGCTTCCTGCCTGTCCACCCCGTAATAGGCATCGAAATATCCGGAGGAGGCGAAGGAAACGCGCGGGCCGCCGGAGAGGCGGATAGCCGGCGTCACGTCGTAGAACGCGTCGGCCGCGATATCGCCGGCAAAGCCGTTATGCGCGCGTATGCCGTGCCGGACTTCGGCGCGCACGCGCATCCAGTCGAGCGGATAGAACTCGAAGAAGCCGCCCGCCTCGCCGCCCCAGCGCACGGGCTTCAGCCCCTTCAGCTCGTCGGCGTCGTTGTCGCGCGTGAACAGGAATTTTCCAACGACGCCGGCCCGCACGTTGCCGTCGTCGATCAGCGCCAGCGAAATGTTGTCGTTGCGCGAGGAAAAGCGCACCTCGTTGCCGGCCTTGCCGAGCGAAACGATGGGAACGGCGCCGAGCAGATATTTCTTGCCGCCCTCGAAATTGGGGGCGACGAGCCCGGTGGCGCCGACCGTGAGATACCAGTCTCCCGACATCCATCCGAAAGCGCCCTCGCCGGCCTCTGCGGCCGCGGAAGCGCACAAGGCCGCACAAAACGCCAGGGCCGCCGAAAGGTTATTGGCTCGACTCATTTTCTACACCGTATGCACAACTCACCGTTGACGAAAGCCATGGGCGAAATCCGGTAAAATTTGATTTAATTCCGGCCGGCTGCATCATCCTTCCCTCGGACAAACGACCCAAAATCGTGCTTCTGGACGAAAGCAGATAGGGAAGATACCTTCGCCGTCATACAATTGCTTGAAGGAGAGGACAGATGACTCTGAACGGCGACATCTTCAGACAGGCATTGGAAGAGACACGGGCCAAATGGGGCTGGTTCGTGGCACTGGGCGTGCTGCTTCTCATCTTCGGCGGCATCGCTTTCGGCAACCTGCTGATCGCCACCGTGGCCTCGGTGTACCTGGTCGGCTGGCTGATGCTGTTCAGCGGCGTCATCGAGATCATCCACGCATTCGGCGTCAAGAGCTGGGGACGCTTCTTCTACTGGCTGCTCTCCGGCCTGCTCTATGCCGTGGCCGGCTTCTTCGCCTTCTACAACCCGCTTCTGGCTTCGGCGGTGCTGACCTTCCTGCTGGCCGTGGCGCTGGTCGCCGCCGGCCTGCTCAGGCTCTGGGTCGGCTGGGAGCACCGGGCGGAAAAAGGCTCGGGCTGGATCATCGCAGCGGGCGTCGTCACGCTGCTGGTCGGCATCCTCATCGCGCTGCGCTGGCCGGCCAACAGCCTGTGGGTGCTGGGTCTCTTTTTGGCGATCGACCTGATCTTCCAGGGCTGGACCTTCATCGCCTTCGGACTGGCGCTGAAGGCCGGCAAGCAGACGAACGCCTAAAGCAATTCCAGGAAAAGTGGGAACCGGTTTTCCGTCCGGAATTGCGTTGAAATGAAAAGATAGAGCGTTTTCGCGATCCGGAGAAAAGCGGAAACGTTCTAAAAGGCGATGCGGGCGTCGAGGCCGGAAAGCGGCCGCACGCCCGCCAGCAGCGCCCGCGCCTCGGCCTCGTCGCGCTTCATCTGCGCCACGAGCGCGTCGAGCCCGTCGAACTTTTCCTCGCCGCGCAGGTAGCCGAACAGGCTGACCTGGCAGATCTCGCCATAGAGATCGCCGGAAAAGTCGAACAGGAAGGTTTCGAGCAGCGGCGCGCCGTTGTCGTCCACCGTCGGCCGGCGCCCGAAGCTGGCCACGCCGTCGTGCAGCGCCCCGTTCTGGCGGCGGAAGCGCACGGCATAGATGCCTTCCTTCAGCAGGGTTTCCGGTGAGAGCTTCATGTTGGCCGTGGGAAAGCCCAGCGTGCGGCCAAGCTTCTGGCCGCCGATCACCTCGCTTTCGACGGTGAAGCGATAGCCGAGCAGCCCGGCGGCCTCCTCGGGCCTGCCGTCTTCCAGAAGCAGGCGGATGCGGCTGGACGACACCACTTCCGCGCCCTCGTCGCGGAAGGCGTCCACCAGCGTCACGCCGAAGCCGTGGCGCTCGCCCGCCGCCATAAGATAGGCCGGGCCGCCCTGGCGGTCCTTGCCGAAATGGAAGTCGAAGCCGGTCA
>DAOKZN010000161.1:0-1380 GCA_035325625.1 Mesorhizobium sp.
CCCAACCGCACTGCCGGCAATGAAGGTGTGCCTCTTCAGTAACCCCGATCTATGGACGATCGGCAGACACCAGAAAGGCCCGCACCGTCGTTGCTTCAAGACGTCCTCGGACAGGCGGTTGGCCGCTTGACCGACCGGGCTCGTTACTTCCCGGGTACCGTCCCGACTGTCCTCGCCATTCGAGGAGCCGGGGGACGCCCACAGGCACGTGCGACTTTGGGCAAGCGCGGATATAGGCAGATGCGCCGTCACAATCAAATAAAATCCGCGTGCGGGTTGAAAAAATGCCGAGGGCGAACAATGGTTCGCCGATCGTATTCGGGGATCGAACGATGCCGCCCACCCTCGTGCCCCTCCAAACCTTTCCATGCCTTCCGCAAGCCATTGTTTGGTCAGCACAATCCTCGCCCCGCACCGACCCGGAGCCGGCGGCGAGGGATATTCCCGACATTGCCCGTCCCGGCCTCCGGCTCGTCGCTTCGGGCGCGCGCTCCTTCGAATCGCAGGAAAGGACCGAGGCATGGACACGCTGACCCGCATGCGCGCCTTCATCGACGTCGTCGAGGCGGAAGGCTTCTCCGCCGCGGCGCGCAAGATCGGCCGGTCCAAGGCGCTGCTGTCGAAATATGTGCGCGAACTGGAGGACGAGCTGGGCGCGCTGCTGCTCAACCGCACCACGCGCCAGTTCTCGCTGACCGAGGCCGGCCATACCTACTACCGCCGCGCCTCCGAGATCGTGCGCGAGGTGGACAGCCTGGCGGATGCCGTGCGCGAATCCTCCGGCGACGTGCGCGGCCGCATCAAGCTGTCGGCGCCGCGCACCTTCGCCGACGCCGAGATCGGCCATTCGCTGATCGACTTCGCCAAGCAGCACCCGGACATCGTGCTGGAGATACATCTCGACGACCGCTTCGTGGACATGGTGGAGGAAGGCTTCGACCTGGCGGTGCGCATCACCCGGCTGGAGAACTCCTCGCTGATCGCGCGCCGGCTTTCGCCCTTTTCCGTCCGGGTCTGCGCCGCGCCCGAGCTGATCGCGGCAACGGGCATGCCCGCCCGCCCCCAGGACCTCTCGCGCATGCCCTGCATCATCGACACCAACGGCCGCTGGCTGTCCAACTGGCCGTTCCGGGGCGACGACAGCGACCAGACGAGCGTGTCCGTTTCCGGGCCGATCGAGGTCAACAGCCCGATCGCCGCGCGGGCGGCGGCGGTCGCCGGCCTCGGCTTCGCCGTTCTGCCGGATTTCATCGCCGCCCCCGAGATCGCCAGCGGCCGGCTGGTGCCGGTGCTGGACGACCGCATCCTGCCGGGCGGCGGCATCTTCGCCGTCTATCCGCACCGCCGCTACCTGCCGGCCAAGGTGCGGGCGCTGGTCGA
>DAOKZN010000161.1:1480-5783 GCA_035325625.1 Mesorhizobium sp.
CTGTGGCGCTTCGACGAGCTGTTCTCCTCCACCGTGCTGATGGAGTTCGACAAGAACTCCGACCTGAAGCTGGACGATGCCGAGCTGAAGGACGTCGCCGACACCATCTTCTCCTCGCTGGCGGAATACGACTATTTCCAGCTCGTCACCGTCGACGGCAAGGACGTGCGCATGAGCGCCCCCGCGCAGGTGATGGCCAATTTCGACAACGGCCAGTTGATCGTCCTGTTCGAATCCGCGCCCGCCGCGCCCGTCAGGCTCGCCGGCAAGATCGACCTCGGGGTCTACGACCCGACCTTCTACACCGCGATCGACTTCACCGAGGATGCCAACATGACCGTGGACGGGCTGCCGGCGAACTGCACCCGAACGGTCATCCGCCCCGACCCGGACACGGCGATCGCCGAGAACCAGAAGACCCTGACGGAAGCCTTCTTCAACGACCCGACGGGCACCGACATGAGCAAGATCTTCGCCACCAAGCTGGAACTGAACTGTCCGCCCGAAGGATAGGACCGATGCGCAAGCCTCCCCAGCCCGCCCCGCGCCCGTGGGCCCTGCCCGCCCTGCTGATTGCCGCCGTGGCCGTCCTGGCCCTTGCCGGGCATGCCCACGCCCAAAGCTCGCTCGGCATCGGCACGAACGATGCCATGCCGGCCGGCACGGGGCTATTCGCCCGGCAACTCATGTGGATCAACCTCAGGCAGCAGGAGTTCTACCGCGCGCTGGCCACCGCCATGAAGGCGATGCGGGAGGACGGCTCCAAACTCTGGCTGCTCGTCGGCCTGTCCTTCCTCTACGGCATCTTCCATGCCGCCGGCCCCGGCCACGGCAAGGCGGTGATCTCCTCCTACATGGTGGCCAACGAGGTGGCGCTCAGGCGCGGCATCGCGCTTTCGTTCATCTCGGCCTTCCTGCAGGCGGCGACCGCGATCGCCGTCATGCTGCTGGCCTTCTTCGTGCTGCGCGGCACGGCGATCTCGATGACCGACGCGGCCCGGTTCCTTGAAATCTCCAGCTACGTGCTGGTCACCCTGTTCGGCGCCTGGCTGCTGTGGAAGAAGGCCGGGCCGCCGCTGCGCCGCCTGCTCGGCGCGGCCCCCGCCCATAGCCTGTCGGCCGCCCATGCGGACCACGGCCACTCGCATGTCCATGGGCACCACCACGCGCACGACCATCATCATGACCATGACCACCATCATCACGATCACGCCCACGCGCCCGGCGAGGTCTGCGACACCTGCGGCCACGCCCATGCGCCGGACCCGTCGCTGATCTCGGGCGACCGCTTCGACTGGCGCACGGCCTGGTCGGCGGTTGCGGCCGTCGGCATCCGCCCCTGCTCGGGCGCGCTGATCGTGCTGTCCTTCGCCTTCCTGAACGGGCTGTGGGCCGGCGGCATCCTGTCGGTTCTGGCCATGGCGGTCGGCACGGCCATCACCGTCTCGCTGCTCGCCACGCTGGCGGTCACCGCCAAGGACTGGGCGGTGGCGCTGGCCGGCGACGGGCGCCTCGGCAACCGCGTGCATTCCGCCATCGAGATCGGCGGCGCCGCGCTGGTCTTCCTGTTCGGCCTGCTTCTGCTCTCGGCGAGCCTCGGCGGCTAAGCCCGTATCTTCCCGCTAAGCCGGCATCTTCCCGCCCAGCTCGTCCTCGATATGGGCGCGGATGATCTCCTCGAAGCTTTCCTCGGCCCGGAAGCCGAGTTCGCGCGCCCGCTGCGCCGCAAAGCGCGTGGGCCAGCCCCTGACGATGGCCCAGACCGTCTCGTCATGCTCCTCGCGGATCAGCCCGGCCGCCTTGGCGCCGGCCACGCGCCCCAGCGCCTCGATCTGCTCGCCGACGGTGACGGCCACGCCCGGCATGGTCAGGTTGCGGCGCGGCCCGACCGCTTCGCCGTCGATCCCGGCGGCATGGACGAGAAAATTCACCGCCGAGCGCGGGCTGGCATGAGTGTGCACCACGGAGCGCGGCACCGGCAGCACAGCCTCCACGCCCGCCAGCGGCTCGCGGATGATGCCGGAGAAGAAGCCGGAGGCCGCCTTGTTCGGCTTGCCCGGCCGCACGCAGATGGTGGGCAGGCGGATGCCGATGCCGTCGAAGAAGCCGCGCCTCGTATAGTCGGCCAGCAGCGCCTCGCCGACCAGCTTCTGCGTGCCGTAGGAGGTCAGCGGCGTGAGGTGGAAATCGTCGGGGATCACCTCGGGGAACGGCGCGCCGAACACGGCGATCGACGAGGTGAAGACGAGGCGCGGCCGGTTGCCCGCCAGCCTGACGGCGTCGAACAGGGCGCGTGTGCCGTCGAGATTGACCCGGTAGCCAAGATCGAAATTCGCCTCCGCCTCGCCCGAGACCACGCCGGCGAGATGGAAAATGACGTCGGGCCGGCTGGCCACGAGCCCTTCGGCCGCGCCGGGCGCGGCAAGGTCGCCCGTGTGGACGGCGACGTCCGTTCCCGGCATGGCGGGTGCGGCGGCCGGCACGATGTCGTGCAGGTCGAGCGCCGATATGCCTTGGCCGCGCAGGACGCCGTCTTGCGCCAGCCGCGCCGTGAGCTTGCGTCCCACCATGCCGGCCGCGCCGGTAATGAGGATTCTCATCTCAGCCGCCCTTTCCGCGCCGCTGCCGCGCCCGCAGCCAGAAGATCATGAAGAAGCAGGCGACGAACAGGATGGCGACCGCGGCGGCCAGCACCGTGGACACGCGGCCGGCGGCCATCATCAGCGTCGGCAGCCAGTAGGCGAAGAGGCCGAACAGCAAGAGTATGCATAGCGCGGCGACCGCCGCGTTCCTGGTGTCGCGATCCATGAGGCTCCCACCGTTCAAGACAGGTTCAATGATAGTGCCGCCTTTCGGCGGGCTCGTCGTGGTCATGGCCGTGGTCGTGGCCCTGGTCGTGGCCATGCGCATGGCCATCGTGATCGCCGTCGGCGCAATGGTCGTATTCCGGCTCGACCGTGGCGTGGCCGATGCCGTGCACAGCGGCCAGCCGCGCCTTGATGGCGGCCACGGCGCGGTGCGCGTCCACGCCCTCGTCCAGGCAGGCGTGCAGGGTGGCCATATTCCTGTCGCCGTCGATCGTCCATAGATGCATATGGTGCACCTCGCGCACCCCTGCGACGTTCTTCACGAGGTCGCCGGCGATGCCGTCGCGGTCGAGGCTCGCCGGCACGCCTTCCAGCAGCACATGCGCGGCCTCGCGCATCAGGCGCCATGCCGTGCCCAGGATCAGCACCGCCACCAGCACCGACAGGATGGGATCGATCGGCGTCCAGCCCGTGGCCAGGATGACGATGGCCGCGGCGATGGCCGCCACGGAGCCGAGCAGATCGCCCATGACATGCAGGAGGGCGCCGCGCATGTTGAGGTTCTCGCGGTCGCCGCCATGCAGGATGACGAAGCCGGCGATGTTGACCAGCAGGCCCAGCCCCGCGACCGCCAGCATCGGCGCGCCCAGCACCGGCGGCGGCGCCTGGAAGCGCTGCCACGCCTCGTAGCAGATCCACACCGCCACCACGAAGATGGCCAGCCCGTTGGTGTAGGCGACCAGCGTCTTCACCCGGCCGAAGCCGTAGGTGAGCCGGCTGGTGGCCGGCCTGCCGCCCAGATGGAACGCATACCAGGCCAGCGACAGCGCCACCGCGTCGGTCAGCATGTGCCCGGCATCGGCCAGCAGCGCCAGAGAGCCCGTCAGCCAGCCGCCCAGCGCCTCCGCCACCATGAAGCCGCCGGTGAGGCAGGCCGCAAGCAGCACCCGCGTCTTGTCGGTCGCGCCGTGCACATGGCCGGCGCCGCCATGGCTGTGCCCATGCGAACCATGGTCGTGGGAATGGGCATGCGCCATCCGCGAAGAATCCTTTTCAGGCGCCGAATGCGGCGCGCAATTCCTCCAGCCGCTTCCTCTGCCGGCCTTCGGCGTCGAAATTGGCCGGGTCGAGCCAGGCCTGATAGGCCCGCTTCAGCGCCGGCCACTCCTTGTCGATGATCGAATACCACGCCGTGTCGCGGTTTTCACCCTTCACCACCAGATGCTGGCGGAAAATGCCCTCGAACTTGAAGCCGAAGCGCTCCGCCGCCCGCTTGGAGGGCTCGTTGGCGTTGTTGCACTTCCATTCGTAGCGCCGGTAGCCCAGCTCGTCGAACACATAGGCGGCGAACAGATATTGCGCCTCCGTCGCCGCCGGCCTGCGCGAGATCAGCGGCCCCCAATAGATGTTGCCGATCTCGATGACGCCGTTGGCCGCGTCGATGCGCATCAGGGTCTGCCGCCCGGCCACCTTGCCGCTTTGCTTGTCGATGACGG
>DAOKZN010000162.1:0-5759 GCA_035325625.1 Mesorhizobium sp.
CTTGTTGGCGCGACCGCGAATACCGTCCGTTCCGAAATAACGTCCTGACATATACTGATCATCCCTGCCGGAATCCGACGGCACGTAATGCCACAACTGTCCGGCGTCCAGTCATCACAATGTATGAGCTTATGTTACGAATCCTTAGGAATTCGTTCTTTCGTCAAAAATGCGGCGCAATAGTCATATTCCTGGCAGAAAGCGCAGCGACGGTTATCACCCTGAACCCCACTGGCGCAACCGGCCGTTGAGCGCTATTTCTGCCGGAAGGGACGATTTTCGGGCTGCACAACGGAGACACCCATGCGCATCGAACGACTTGCCTCACTGACCGGCCTCGCCGTCGTCACGCTTTTCCTGGCCTCCCCCGCCAGCGCGCTGACGATGGCCGAGTGCAGCACAAAGTACAACGCCGCCAAGGCGGCGGGCACGCTGGACGGCCAGACCTGGAACCAGTTCCGCAAGGCCGAGTGCGGCTCCGACGCCAGCGCGGCCACCGACGACAGCGCCGCCAAGCCGGCCAAGAAGGCGAAGGCTGCGACCGCCGACGACAGCGGCACGGCCAAGAAGACGAAGAAGGCCGCGGCTGCGGACGATTCCGCCGGCGGCCTGACCATGGCCGAATGCAGCGCCAAGTATCAGGCTGCCAAGACGGCGGGCACGCTGGGCAGCCTCAAGTGGAACGACTTCCGCAAGGCCGAGTGCGGCCCCGGCGCCAGCGCCGCCTCTGCCGTCGCGCCGGCCCCGGCGACGAAATCCGCGGCCAAGGCCGATTCGAACGGCAAGGGCCTGACCATGGCCGAGTGCAGCAGCAAGTACCAGGCCGCCAAGGGCGCCGGCACGCTGGGCGGCCTCAAGTGGAACGACTTCCGCAAGACCCAGTGCGGCGCCAACGCTGCCGACGACGACACCGTGCCGAGCGCGGACGAGGCCAGCTACAGCGGCGAGCCGGCGGCGCCGACCGCCAAGGCGCCGCGCGGCGTCAAGTTCCCGGCCGCGATCTCCAAGAAATACGCCAACGAGACCCCCGGCAAGGCGCGCATGCACACCTGCCTCGACCAGTACTATGCCAACAAGGACGCCGACGCGCTGGGCGGCCTGAAGTGGATCCAGAAGGGCGGCGGCTTCTACAGCCTGTGCAACGCCAGGCTGAAGGGCTGATCCGCCCGGCGGGCCCGTCTTTCGAGGTCCTGGAAAAAGTGAACCCGCAGGCCGGCGCCGGCCTGCGGGTTTTTCGTTGCGGGCGAAATCCGCGCTGCGCCTGCGCCGTGTGTCAGGCTGTCGGCTGCCTGGCCTTCCTGAGATAGGGCAGGATGGCGTCGAAGGCGCCGAAGCGCTTGGTCGCCTCCTCGTCGGACACCGAGCCGGCGATGACGATGTCCTCCCCGGGCTTCCAGTCGGCCGGCGTGGAAACCGGATATTTCGCGGTGAGCTGGATGGAATCGATCGCCCGCAGGATCTCGGCGAAATTGCGCCCCGTGGTCATCGGATAGGTCAGGATCAGCTTGATCTTCTTGTCCGGGCCGATGACGAAGACCGAACGCACGGTGGCGTTGTCGGCCGGCGTGCGCCCTTCCGACGTCTCGCCGGCGCCGGCCGGCAGCATGTCGTAGAGCTTGGCCACCTTCAGCTCGCGGTCGCCGATCAGCGGATAGTGGACCGCATGCCCGGAAGCCTTCTGGATGTCGGCCTTCCACTTGTGGTGGCTTTCCACCGGGTCCACCGAGATGCCGATGATCTTGACGCCGCGCTTCCGGAATTCGCCTTCCAGCCCCGCCATCGTGCCGAGCTCGGTGGTGCAGATCGGCGTGAAGTTCTTCGGGTGCGAGAACAGGACCGCCCAGCTGTCGCCGATCCAGTCATGGAAACTGATCGGTCCCTCGGTCGTTTCGGCGGTGAAGTCCGGTGCCGTATCGTTGATGCGAAGGCTCATGGTCGTTCTTCCCTTGATCGTGTTGAAAGGTGCCGCATCGCGGCCTTCGGCCGGCCTTTTGCGGCGGGCCGACCGGGATCGAGGGCATTAAATCCGCACGGGATGGACGCCGCAAGCGATTTCGCCCCACGCCATCCCCGGCTTAAGGGAATATCTTTTCCGCGACGGGCCGCCGCAGGATCAGGCGGATGACGGCCGCACCGCCAATTTTTCGGCCAGCACCTCCATGCGCTCGGCCAGCGCGCCGAGCGCGCCGGTGAGCGCGGCGTCGTTCTTGTCGGCCTTGCTCAGCGCGTCGTCGCGCGTCTTGCGCAGCGTCTGCACCTCGCTTTCCATGCCCTTGATGCGCTTCTGCAACTCGGTCAGCTCGTCCATGACCATGATGCCGGCCATCACCGTCAGCCGCTGGTCGCCGATCTCGCCGAAGGAATCCTTCAGATGCGTGACGTAGCGGTCGAAGCGCTCGGCAAGGTCGATGAGGTGCTCCTCCTGGCCCTCGTCGCAGGCCATGCGGTACTGCTTGCCGTCGATGGAAACCGTGACCTGCGCCATGGCCAACCTCCTACCTGTCGAGCACCGCGCGGATCGTCTCCATGGCGGTCACCAGCCGGCGCGACACCTCCTTGTTGGCGTCCTCCAGCCGTTCGGCCCGCGCCTCGGAATTGTCGAGCTCCTGCGCCAGCCGCGAGCGGTCGGCGTTCATGCGCTGCACCTCGGCCTCGGCTTCGGAATAGTCGCGCTCCTGCTCAAGACGCGCGGCCACGGCGTTTTCGAGGCCGTCGATGGCCCTGCCCAGCCTGGCGATCACTTCCTTGAGCGTCGTTTCCCCGGTCATGGCCCTTGTCCTCAACCCTGCCCATCACCGAATCGGTCCGCGATCAGAACGCGTTATCTTGGAAACATTAGGCGGCACCTCAACCATGCGTCAACAAAGCACTCGCGCTGTCCCCCGCAAACGCTAGACTAAAGCGATGCCGACACCGGCCGCGCAGGCGCGCGGATGCAGCGATTTGTTGACTCGAAGCGCCCTCCTGCTATGTGTCGCGCACCTTTTGAAGGCTCTCCCAAGCCCCTCACCTGCCCTGGAGGAACCATGCCCTCGCGCGAACAACATGACCGGATGGCCAATGCGATCCGCTTTCTTTCCATGGATGCCGTGGAGAAGGCCAATTCCGGCCACCCCGGCCTGCCGATGGGCTGCGCCGACATCGCCACGGTGCTGTTCACCCGCTTCCTGAAATACGACCCGAAGAACCCCCACTGGCCCGACCGCGACCGCTTCATCCTGTCGGCGGGCCACGGCTCGATGCTGCTCTACTCGCTGCTCTACCTGACGGGCTACGAGGACATGACCCTCGAGGAGATCAAGAATTTCCGCCAGCTCGGCTCGAAAACCGCCGGCCACCCCGAATACGGCCACGCCACCGGCATCGAGACGACCACCGGGCCGCTCGGCCAGGGCTTCGCCAATTCGGTCGGCTTCGCGCTCGGCGAGCGCATCATGAACGCCGCCTTCGGCAACGACCTCGTCGACCACTATACCTATGTGCTGGCCGGCGACGGCTGTCTGATGGAAGGCATCTCGCAGGAGGCGCTGACGCTTGCCGGGCACCTCAAGCTCAACAAGCTGATCGTCTTCTGGGACCATAACGACATCTCCATCGACGGTCCGGTGTCGCTGGCCGATTCCACCGACCAGCTCGCCCGCTTCCGCGCCTCCGGCTGGGACGCCACGCTGGTCGACGGCCACGACCCCGAGGCGATCGCCGTCGCCATCGAGGCGGCCCGCCACTCCGACAAGCCGAGCCTCATCGCCTGCCGTACCACCATCGGCTTCGGCGCGCCCACCAAGGCGGGCACCGCCAAGGCGCACGGCTCGCCGCTCGGCGCCGAGGAGATCGCCGGCGCACGCAAGTTTTTCAACTGGGATTCGCCGCCCTTCGAGGTGCCGGCCGACATTCTCGACGCCTGGCGCCAGGCCGGCAAGGCGGGCGCCAAGCCCCGCGCCGACTGGGAGGCCCGCCTCGCCAAGGCCGATCCGAAGCTGCGGGCCGAGTTCGAGCGCCGCGTCGGGGGCGACCTGCCGCAGGGCTTCGACGCCGCGATCGTCGAATACAAGAAGAAGCTGGCCGCCGACAGGCCGAAGGTGGCCACCCGCAAGTCTTCGGAAATGGCGCTGGAGGTCATCAACGGGCTGGTGCCCGAGACCATCGGCGGCTCCGCCGACCTGACCGGCTCCAACAACACCAAGACCAGCCAGACCAAGAACATCACCCCGCTGGACTACGGCCAGCGCTACATCCACTACGGCATCCGCGAGCACGGCATGGCGGCCGCCATCAACGGGCTGGCGCTGCATGGCGGCATCATCCCTTATGGCGGCACCTTCCTGACCTTCTCGGACTATGCGCGGCCGGCCATGCGGCTGGCCTCGCTGATGGGCATCCGCTCCATCTTCGTCATGACGCACGATTCCATCGGCCTCGGCGAGGACGGCCCGACCCACCAGCCGGTGGAGCATCTGGCAGCCCTTCGCGCCATCCCCAACCACCTCGTCTTCCGGCCGGCCGACGCCACCGAGACGGCGGAGTGCTGGCAGCTTGCGCTGGAGCACAGGAAGACCCCCTCGACGCTGGCGCTGACCCGCCAGAACCTGCCTGAGCTGCGCACGGAGTTCACGGCAGAGAACCTCAGCCGCAAGGGCGCCTACGAATTGGAGGCAGCCGAAGGCGGCGAGGCCGCGGTCACCATCTTCGCTACGGGTTCCGAGGTGGAGATCGCGCTCGGCGCCCGCAAGCTGCTGCAGGCGCACGGCCATCCCACCCGCGTCGTCTCCGTGCCCTGCTTCGAGCTGTTCGCCGGGCAGGACGAGCCCTACCGCGGCAAGGTCATCGGCAAGGCCGGCGTCAAGGTCGCCATCGAGGCCGGCGTGCGCGAGGGCTGGGACCACATCATCGGCTCGGACGGCATCTTCATCGGCATGAAGGGCTTCGGCGCATCGGCCCCGATCGAGAAGCTCTACGCGCATTTCGGCATCACCGCGGAAGCCGCGGCACAGGCCGCCGAAGCGCGCCTGCACAAGAATTAATATCGCTCCCAGGGAGAATTTCGAAAATGACGGTCAAGGTTGCCATCAACGGGTTCGGACGTATCGGCCGCAACATCCTGCGCGCCATCTACGAGTCGGGCCGAAACGACATCGAGGTGGTCGCGGTCAACGATCTCGGCCCGGTCGAGACCAACGCCCACCTGCTTCGCTACGACAGCGTGCACGGCCGCTTCCCCCATGAGGTGAGGGTCGAGGGCGACACCATCTCGATCGGCGGCGGGGCCTTCAAGGTCACCGCCATCAAGGACCCGGCGCAGCTTCCGTGGAAGGAGCTGGGCGTGGACATCGCGCTGGAATGCACCGGCATCTTCACCTCCAAGGAGAAGGCCTCCGCGCATCTGACGGCCGGCGCCAAGCGCGTCATCGTCTCGGCCCCGGCCGACGGCGCCGACCTCACCGTCGTCTACGGCGTCAATCACGACAAGATCGCCAGGGACCACATCGTCATCTCCAACGCGTCGTGCACCACCAACTGCCTGGCGCCGGTAGCCATGGTGCTGAACAACGCCTTCGGCATCGAGAAGGGCTTCATGACCACGGTGCACGCCTATACCGGCGACCAGCCGACGCTGGACACCATGCACAAGGACCTCTACCGCGCCCGCGCCGCCGCCATGTCGATGATCCCGACCTCGACCGGCGCGGCCAAGGCCGTCGGCCTCGTGCTGCCGGAGCTGAAGGGCAAGCTGGACGGCGTGTCGATCCGCGTGCCGACCC
>DAOKZN010000163.1:0-5733 GCA_035325625.1 Mesorhizobium sp.
CCCGGCATCGTCCGGGCCTTGCTTTTCAAGCCGGGGTTTTCGGGCAAGTCTGGGCCATGTCCCGGCCGTCGAGCACCTGTCGTGCCATCTCGGGCGGCGTCGCCCTGGCGCTGGGGGTGCTTCTCGCGCCCGGCGCCAAGGCCGCCGAGCAGGTCGATGTCGAGCTGGTGCTGGCGGTGGATGTCTCGCTGTCGATGTCGCGCGAGGAGCTTGAGATCCAGCGGCACGGCTATGCCGCAGCCCTGCTGCACGAGCAGGTGCTGCAGGCGATTGCCGACGGCGTCCATGGCAGGATCGCGGTCACCTATATCGAATGGGCGGGCAGCAGGACCCAGCATGTGGTGGTGCCATGGACGGTGATCGCCGGCCGCGAGGACGCGCAGCGCGTGGTGGCGCAGCTTTCCGCGCAGCCGCCGAACAGCGCGCGGCGCACCTCCATTTCCGGCGCATTGGCGTTTGCCGGCGACATGCTGGCCGAAAGCGGCTTCGAGTCGCCGCGGCGGGTCATCGACATTTCCGGCGACGGCCCGAACAACGAGGGCGCGCCGGTGGAGGTGACGCGCGACGCGCTAGCGGAACGCGGCATCACCATCAACGGCCTGCCGCTGATGACCAATGGCGGCTTCACCACGAGCTACGACATCGGCGATCTCGACCGCTATTATAACGACTGCGTCATCGGTGGGCCGGGCGCCTTCATGATCCCGGTCAACGATTGGGAGCAGTTTCCCGAAGCGGTGCGGCGCAAGCTGGTGCTGGAGCTTGCCGGCACCGTCCCGCTGCGGCAGGCCGCCGCAAAAGCCGCGCGCCCGCCCGTGATCCTGGCCCAGGACCGGCCGGTGACGGACTGCCTGGTCGGCGAGAAGATGTGGCGCAACCGCAACTGGATGTACGACAACAACGACAGCCGCTGACGGGGTGCGGCACCGAAAGGAAGACCCAGCCGCGGGCGGATGAGCCCTCTCAGACCGCGACGAGCTGCTTCCTGTCCACGCGCTCCTGCTGCGGCGAGCGGGCGTAGAGCTCGCGGTAGCACTTGGAGAAATGCGAGGCCGAGACGAAGCCGCAGGCCACGGCGACCTCCACCACCGGCATGGAGGATTGGAGCAGCAGGTGCCGGGCGCGGTCCAGCCGGATCTCCAGATAATAGCGGGCGGGCGAACGGCCCATCTCGGTGCGGAACAGACGCTCGATCTGGCGCCGCGAAAGATCGACGTGGTCGGCGATCTCCAGCAGCGACAGCGGCTCGGCCAGGTTCGCCTCCATCAGCTCGATGATGGTCAGCACCTTGGCGTTCTGCACGCCCAGGCGCGCGCGCAGCGGCAGGCGCTGGCGGTCGGTGGGGCTGCGCACGCGGTCGGTCAGCACCTGCTCGCACACGCGGTTGACGAGGCTCTCGTCGAAATCGTCGCCGATCAGCTTCAGCATCATGTCCAGCGCGGCGGTGCCGCCGGCGCAGGTGTAGATGTTCTGGTCCACCTCGAACAGGTCGGCGAAGACGTTGGCCTTGGGAAACGCTTCCTGGAAGCCGGGCAGGTTCTCCCAATGGATGGCGCAGCGCTTGTTGGAAAGCAGCCCGGCCGAGGCCAGCACATAGGCGCCGGTGCACAGGCCGCCGACGGCGACCCCGCGATTGTATTCCTCGCGCAGCCAGGCAAAGACCGAACGGTTGTGGTATCTCTCGACATGCACGCCGGTGCAGACGACCACCATGGAAGGGCGGTCGCTGCCGGCCATCTTGCGGCGCTCCTCCTCCAGAGAGGTGTCGACGGTGCATTCGACACCGTTCGAGGCGCGAACCGGCTTGCCGTCCAGGCTGGCGAGACGCCACTTGTACGCCTCGTAGCCGAGCATGCGGTTGGCCAGCCGCAGCGGATCGAGCGCCGTCGCGAAGGCCACCATGGTGAAGTCGGGGATCAGGAAAAATACAAACGATCGCTTGATCGGATGTTTCAGGGCGTTCACGGGTGATCCTCACGCGGCCGATGACGCGAACGAGATGTCGCGATCAGCATAGCGTCATCAGGAAAAGCCAGCCGTGTCAATCGGTCCGCAGGCAGCCGGGAAACTAAATTTGCGACATCGACCGAAAGCGGGGTCGCAAACAGGCAAGATGCCGCGACCCCGTTATTCAAACCCGCGACAGGCAGGATGTCGGGCCTTGAAGCGTGCCGCGATCTTTCAGATTCGCTCCGTACGCTTCAGGCTTCTGACTTTACGCATGTCTTTTCCCGAAACCGGTTCCCACTTTCGGGAGATATACGTCCGGGAGATATACGTCAGGCGACGAAGCCGAGGCGAGCCGCCGCGACGGCGCCGGTCTGCCCAGGCATGGTGCGGGCCAGGCGCTGGCGCTCCAGAACCGTGGTCAGGTTGGACCGGCGGGGGACGAACAGGCGTGCGAAAAGCTTCATTTCAGTCTCCATGCGATTTGCTCGGACGGGTCGCCTTCGCGTGATGGAGTGGGGCAGCTCGTTTGCTGGCGCTGATATAGGGATGGCAACAGCAAAAACCGAGCGCAAAAGCGAAGCGATCGATATGAAAAGCGACACGGATGACGGCGCCGCTGCGCCGGCCCGCGCCGTGCCGCATTTCCGCAAGGCCCGCGGCCGGGCGGCGAGCCCTGCGGAGGGGGCGCCGGGCGTCACTTCGTGCAGGCCCCTGCGCCGAGGCAGACCCTTTCATCGCCGGCCTCGGGCCAGCCGATGTCCTTCTGCAACTCCAGCGGCAGGGCGCGCAGGGCACGTTCGGTGCGCAGGCGGGTGCGGGCAAGGCTGAATTCGGTCGCGATCCGACCGATGGACGACAGAATGGACATGTCCTTCTCCTTTCATGGTCGAGCGGAGCCCTCCGGCTCCCAGGCGGCGATGCTTTGCTGTGGTTTCGTCGGCGGCGTGGCCAGCCCGTCGGCAGCTTCAGGGGCTGGCAGGAGACCGCTTCGACGATGTTGACTATGCGCCCGGCTTGCGGTTCAATCAAACGAAATGGAATGATCGTTTTCATCAGAAAAATTGAAAGCTCCGTCCGATGAACGCCCCTCTCAATCATCCCCTGCCGCTTCTGGACCTCGACGTGCTGCGCACCTTCGTGGCGATTGCCGAGACGGGCAGCTTCACCACCGCCGCCACGGCCGTGTTCCGCACGCCCTCGGCCGTCTCCATGCAGATCAAGAAGCTGGAAGACATTCTCGGCCGCTCGGTCTTCGCGCGCGACGCGCGGTCGGTGACGCTGACGACGGACGGCGAGATGCTGCTGGGCTATGCGCGCCGGCTGCTGGCCATCAACCGCGAGGCCGTGTCGAAATTCATCGTGCCCGACATCGTGGGCGTGGTGCGGCTGGGCTCGCCGGACGACTATGGCGAGCGCGTGCTGCCGCATGTGCTCAAGCGCTTCGCCCAGTCGCATCCCTCGATCGCCGTCGACGTCACCATCGACCAGAGCGTGAACCTGCGCCGGCGCATGGACGACCGCGCGCTGGACATCACGCTGCTGACCAATTCCTACAAGGCGAGCGCCGTCGGCGCCGAGGTGCTGCTGACGGAGCCGATCGTGTGGGCCGGGGCAAGAGGCGGCTGCGCGCATCTGCGAGAGCCGCTGCCGGTGTCGCTGTGGGAGGAGGGGTGCATCTGGCGGGCGGGCGCGCTGGAAGCGCTCGGCCGCGAGGGGCGCAACTATCGCGTCGCCTATATGAGCGCGCATACGGCCGGCCAGCGCGCCGCCATCATGGCCGACCTCGCGGTGGCGCCGCTGCCGAAGTCCTTCCTCGGCAACGACATGGTCGAACTCGGCCCGCGCGACGGCATGCCCGAAATCGGCAACTACAATCTGGCCATGGTGATGACGCCGGACGCCAGCGCGCCGGTGAACGCCGTGGCCGACCATATCCGGGCGACGTTCGAGGTGTTCCGGCAGACGGGCAGGTTCTGATCCTGCCTGTGCAACAAGACGGAAGTCGTCTGCGGTTCAGGCGGCTTTGTCTCGGCCGGCCGCCTCGCGCTCTTTCCCCGATGCCGGAGCGGCCGCCCATTCTTCCAGGAACGCGACGATCCTGTCGCGGGCGCGGCGTGCCTCGGGTATGCGGACCAGCGGCCAGACGTGGAACATGCCTTCCTCGTAGACCAGATCGACATCGACGCCGGACATGCGCGCCTTCTGCGCGAAGATGAGGTTGTCGGGCGAAAGCAGGTCGCGAGAGCCGGTCAGCAGCAGCGTCTTCGGCAGCACGGAAAGCTCGCCGTAAAGCGGGCTGATGCGCCAGTCGTCGCGCGGCAGGCCGGCGCCGTAGAGGCGGATGGCCTCCAGCCCGCCGGGAATGTCCAGCCAGGGGTCGTCTCGCGCGGCGGCAACCACGCCGGGATTTGCCAGCGACACGTCCAGCCCCGGCGAGATCAGCACGTGGCGGTCCGGTGCCGGCAGGCCCTCCTGCGCCATCATCATGGTGAGCACCACGGCCATGTTGCCGCCGGCGGAATCGCCCATAAAGGCGAGGTCGCCGGCCGGCGTATCCCGAAGCATGGCGCGGTAGACATGGGCGACCATGCCGAACATGTCGTGAAAGTCGTGCTCGGGCGCGAGCGGATAGATGGGCACGGTGACGCCGAAGCCCAGGCGCTCGGCCATCTCGGCGATCAGCTCCCAGTGATAGGACGTGATTTCAAAGAGATAGGCGCCGCCGTGCAGGTAAAGAATCCGCTTCGCGATACCCTTTCGCGGCGCGATCTCGTAGACGGGGAAGCCGCCCGCAAGGCGCATGTCGATGGAAAGGCGCGCAGCGATCGCGGCAGGCGGATCGTGGCTCTGGCGTCTGCGTGCATGGGCGATCCAGCGCTGCAGGTTTTCGGGGCTGGCAAAGGCCTTCTTGCGGCTGTGCCTCAGCACGAAGGCGACGAGATGGCTTTTCAGACTTGGCATGCGCGGAGCGAACGGCCGGTCGGCCCTGGAAGACACCCCCCTTGAGGAAATTTCGGGCAGGGCCGCGAAATGTCAAGGCACATGCAGGGTCAGCGTGGCCGGGTCTGCCGGGAACCGTCGGCCCCACGCCTCACAGGCAAGCCGCCGGGAAGCAGGGCCGCGCGCAGGCGTCTGTCGGCCACCGGAGCCGTCGCGATGCGGCCCCGGCGCCTTTCGATCATCCGGCACTTTTCCGCGAAGTTCATCGCGAGACCGCGCGCAGGACGTAGCCCGTCGTCATCACCTGATCGACGGAGTGCGCCGCAACCGGCCAGCCGATGTCCTTCTGGATTTCCGGCGGCAGGTTGCTGAGGCAGCGGATGGTCTTGCGACGGCGGTGCGCCTGTCTGATGGCCGCGCCGCAGCGGCCGATGGTTTCGAACATGGACATTTTTCTTCCCTCGATGAGCGGCGGCCGGAAAGGCCGTCGCCGAGGGCGTCTCAATGCCGGCATCGTGTATCCGACGGATTTCGCCGCGCCCGCCGTCCGGTTTCAGGCGAGCGCGATGCTGAAACATTTGCATGCAAACGAACCGCCGGAAGCCCAAGAAGGCAGGGCCTCCCGATGCGGGCGGCTTCCTGCCTTCACGTTGCGGCCCCCATCAGCTGCGGCGGCGCGCTGCCCGCTCCTCGCGCGAGCGGCGTCGCGGGGCCGCTGCGTCGGCGCCTTCGCCGTGCTCGGCGGCAGGCGCCTTCTTCGGCGGCAGCTTCACCGCCTGCTCCAGATTGGGGAACGGATCGACCTTGTTGGGCAGCGCCATGGCGTCGATGAAGAGCTGCTGG
>DAOKZN010000164.1:0-5696 GCA_035325625.1 Mesorhizobium sp.
TTGTTGAAGAACTCGTTCCACAGCGTGCGGCCGATCATCAGCGTCTGCGAGCCGCCGAGCAGGTCGGGAATGACGAACTCGCCCACGGCGGGGATGAACACCAGCAGGCAGCCGGCGATGACGCCCGGCAGCGACAACGGGAAGGTGATCTTCCAGAAGGCGCCGATGGGCCGGCAGCCGAGGTCGTTGGCCGCCTCGATCAGCGAATGGTCCATCTTCTCCAGCGTCGAATAGAGCGGCAGCACCATGAAGGGCAGGTAGGAATAGACGATGCCGATGAAGATGGCGGTGTAGGTGTTGAGGATCACCAGCGGCTCGCTGATGACGCCGATGCCGAGCAGGAACTGGTTGAGCAGCCCTTCCGGCTTCAGGATGCCGATCCAGGCGTAGACGCGGATCAGGAACGAGGTCCAGAACGGCAGGATCACCAGCATCAGCAGCGTGGGCCGGAGCGAGGTCGGCGCGCGCGCCATGCCGTAGGCGACCGGATAGCCGACCAGAAGCGTCAGCACCGTCGAGATCGCGGCGATGACGACGCTGGTGACGTAGGCGTTGAAATAGAGGGCGTCCTGGGTGAGCCAGAGATAGTTGTCGAAGCTCAGCTCCTTCAACGGGGCGAAGAAGGCGGCGAGGCCATCGGCGAAATCGAACACCGGCGTGTAGGGCGGCATGGCGATCGCCGACTGCGACAGCGAGATCTTGAAGACGATGAGGAAGGGGACGAGGAAGAAGAAGAGCAGCCACAGATAGGGAACGATGACGACCAGGCGGCTCACCACCCCGGAGGCCAGCCGCTGGAGCAGCGGCGGGTGGGCGGCGCGGCTGGCGGCGTTTGCGGAGATCGCGGCGTCGGCCATCGTCGCACCTATCTGGTCAGGATCACGCCGGCATCGGGCCGGAAGGACACCCAGACCCGGTCGTTCCAGGTCAGCGGATTTTCCGACAGCCGGGCGGCGTTCATGCTGGAGGCACGCACGATCTTGCCGTCATCCAACTGCACGAGATAGACGGTCATGTCGCCGAGATAGGCGATGTCGTAGATCTCGCCCTCGATGGCGTTGGCCGCGTCGGCGGGCCGGGCGGGAGAAACCCTGATCTTCTCCGGGCGGATGGCGAAGACGACGTCGGCGCCGGCCGGCGTCTCGCCGGCATTGTCGGCGTGGATGGTGACGCCGTTGCCGGCGTCGATGCTGGCCGCCCCGTTGGCGCGGGAGGCGACCCGGCCCTCGAACATGTTCACGTTGCCGACGAAATTGGCCACGAAGCGCGAGGCCGGCGCCTCGTAGACCTCCGCCGGCGTGGCCACCTGCATCACCTCGCCCTTGTCCATGATGGCGATGCGGTCGGCCATGGTCATCGCTTCCTCCTGATCGTGGGTGACGACGACGAAGGTGAGGCCGAGTTCCTGCTGCAGGTCCATCAGCTCGAACTGGGTCTCCTCGCGCAGCTTCTTGTCGAGCGCGCCCAGCGGCTCGTCGAGCAGCAGCACCTTGGGCCGCTTGGCGACGGAACGGGCGAGCGCCACGCGCTGGCGCTGGCCGCCGGAAAGCTGGTGCGGCTTGCGCTTGGCGAACGGCTCCAGCTTCACCAGCTTCAGCATCTCGGCCACGCGCCTGGCGATGTCGGCCTTCGGCATGCCCTCCTGCTTGAGGCCGAAGGCGATGTTGGCCTCCACCGTCATGTGCGGGAACAGCGCGTAGGACTGGAACATCATGTTGACCGGCCGCCGGTAGGGCGGGATGCCGGCAAGGTCCTGCCCGTCGAGCAGGATGCGCCCGGCCGTCGGCTCCTCGAAGCCGGCCAGCATGCGCAGCAGCGTGGACTTGCCGCAGCCCGAGGCGCCCAGCAGGGCGAAGAACTCGCGCTCAAAGACGGTCAGCGACAGGTTGTTGACGGCGGTGAAGTCGCCGAACCGCTTGGTGACCTTGTCGAAATGAATGTAGGGCCTGGCGTTGGGATCGCTCCACGGCGCGAAATCCCTGCGGATGCTGCCCAGCGACTTCATGTTCCGCTCCGTGCTTGCCTGAGACCTGTTTGCCCGAGACGTGCTTGCCTGAGGTCGGACGGCGGAGCGGCCCCGGCGCGATGCCGGGGCCGCCGCGCGCCTTACTGGCCGGTGACGACCTTGGTCCAGGTGCGGGTGAACAGGCGCTGCGTCTTGGGGTCGAGCGAGGTGTTCACGAACAGCTTGGCCAGCGTGGCGTCGTCCGGGTAGATGGCCGGATCGTGCAGCACCTCGGGGTCGATGAACTCCTGCGAGGCCTTGTTGCCATTGGCGTAGTGGACGTAGTCGGTGGACTTGGCGATCACTTCCGGCCGCATGATGTAGTTCAGGAACTCATGCGCCTCCGCCACATGCGGCGCATCGGCGGGGATCGCCATCTGGTCGAACCACATCTGCGTGCCTTCCTTCGGGATCACATAGGCGACCTCGACGCCGTTGCCGGCCTCCTCGGCGCGGTCGCGCGCCTGGAACACGTCGCCCGACCAGCCCACCGCCGCGCAGATGTCGCCGTTGGCAAGGCCGTTGATGAACTCGGAGGAATGGAACTTGCGCACGTTGGGCCGCACCTTCAGCAGCGCCTCCTCCGCCTTCGCCACGTCGGCGGGATCGTGGCTGTCGGGATTGAGCCCGAGATAGGCCAGCGTCACCGGGATCATGTCGGTGGGCGAATCAAGGAAGTTGATGCCGCAGTCCTTCAGCTTTGCCGCCTGCTCGGGATCGAACACGGCGGCCCAGCTATCCAGCTTGTCGACGCCGAGGATCTCCTTGATCTTCTTGGCGTTGTAGCCGATGCCGATGGTGCCCCACATGTAGTTGACGGAGTATTCGTTGCCCGGGTCGAACACCTGGGTGCGCTCCGTCACCATGTCCCACATGTTCTTCAGGTTGGGCAGCTTCGACTTGTCGAGCTTCTGGTAGACGCCGGCCGTGATCTGGCGCTGGAGGAAGCTGCTGGTCGGCACCACCACGTCGTAGCCGGTGCCGCCCGCCAGGAGCTTGGTCTCCAGGATCTCGTTGGAATCGTAGACGTCGTAGACGACCTTGATGCCGGTTTCCTTGGTGAAGTCGTCGATGATCGAGGAATCGATGTAGTCGGACCAGTTGTAGACGTTGACGACGCGCTCCTGCGCCTGGGCGCCCAGCGCAAACAATGCCGCGAGCGCCGTCGTCGCGGAAAGCCAGATCGCTTTTCGGGTCATGCAATTCTCCTTCAGTGAGCGTTCCCGGGCCGGCCGCCCTCATCGGGGCGGGCCGGACATGTGGTTCAGACTATTGAGCTTTCTGGTATCGGACAAGCGGCAATCGACCGCCGGCGCCAGTCATGGGAAGGATCGACCGCGAGCCTTTGCCGCAGGGCTGGCTGATACGCGGGGGCGGCATGCCTCCCCGGCCGCGAACCGGACGAAATGGGCAATTACGAGCCTGTCTTGTTGTTGCCTCGTTTCCAGCCTGCCCGGTTCCCGGCGGGCTTGTCAATGGCAAAGCTGCGCGGACGGCAGCGTTCAGTTGGGCGCCGGTATGCCGGTGACGCCCGGCCGTTCGGGGCGCGACTGGCGCGCGATCTCGCGCGTGATGTGGACCAGCAGCGCGACCAACACGATGCTTCCGCCCAGCAGGGTGCGGCCCGACGGCACCTCGGAATGCACCAGCCACACCCAGATCGGCCCCAGCAGCGGCTCGAACGTGCCCAGGAGGGCGGCGATCGCCGCCGGCACGAGGCGCGCGCCCGTGGCGAAGCAGGCGAGGCCGAGGCCGAGATTGACGACGCCGAAGGCGAAGAGGAACCCCATGTCGCGCGCCGAGACGGCGAAGTCGCCCACGAGCAGCGCGGCGAAGGCGGCTGCGAAGATGGTGCCCAGGCAGGTCGCCGGCGTCATGCGCACATGCGAGAAGCGCCGGGTGATCACGGTGGCGATCGAGAACATGGTGGCGATCAGCAGCGCCAGGCCGTCGCCGATCGGCGAGACCGAGCCGCCGAGCGATTCCGACACCATCACGCCCACGCCGGCGATGACGGCGGCGATGGCGAGCCAGGTGGCCACGGAGACCTTCTCGCCAAGGAATATCCAGGCGAACAGCGCTGCCAGCAGCGGCACGCCCGCCTGCATCAGCAGGATGTTGGCCACGGTGGTATAGGCGAGCGCCACGACGAAGCAGGTGGAAGCGGTGGCGAAGCACACGGCCACGGCGAGGCCCGGCAGGCCCATGTCGCGGAACAGCCGCAGCATGCCCCGCCAGCCGTCGCGCCAGGCCATGAAGCAGATCAGGAAGGCGGCCGCCCAGACAGAGCGCCAGAACACCACCGTCCAGCTGTCGCCGTTGTCGATGAAACGCGCAATGGTGCCGCCGAAGCTCCACAGCAGCGCGGAAAGGAAGACCAGCAGATAGCCCAGCCGCTCGTCGCGGCGGGAGGCGGTCGTGGCGGGAGGCGGTGGTGTCGCGGCGGCGTCTGTCATGGCACGGTTACCGAAGCTGGCGGCACAATAGGCTCGCCTAACGCAAACCGGCGCAGGCGGCGTGAGCCACCCGGCAAGGGCGGTTGTGGCAGGGGCTCTGAGCAGGCGATCTTGTGACGATCACCTACGACAGCGAAGATGTCGCACCGACGAAGGACGAACCGCCGCAACCTACCTGAAGTCGAAGGCGGAGAGGCCTGTCACCATCTCGTCCAGGCCGAGCGGGCGCGTGACCGGGGGCTCGGCCCGCGACAGGCAGCCGGCGCGCTCGCACAGCCGGCAGGCGGGCCCCACCGGCGTGACCGCCGCCGTCCCCGGCTTGCCTGCCGCCGGCACCAGCGCGGAACCGTAGACGATCTCGTCCTTGAAGCCGATGTCGCAGCCCAGCAGCAGGGCGGTGCGGCGCGGGCGCTCGCCGAAGGCGCCCTGCGGGCCCTCCAGCGTGCGGGCGAAGGTGAGGAACTCCGCGCCGTCGGGCATCTCCACCGCCTCGACGAAGATCTGGCCCGGCTGGGTGAAGGCCGAATGCACCACCAGCCTGGGACAGCCGCCGCCGAAGCGGCTGTGCGGGAACCCCTGGGCACCCGCCCGGCGGAAGCGGTTGCCGGCATGGTCCACCTCCAGCATGAAGAAGGGCACGCCGGAGGCGCCCGGCCGCTGCAGCGCGGTCAGCCGGTTGGCCGCCTGCTCGAACGACACGGAAAAGCGCGAGCGCAGCACGTCGAGGTCGCAGCGGGCGCGCTGCGCCGCTGCCAGGAAAGCCTGGTACGGCATCATCAGGGCATGCGCGGCATAACGGCCCAGCTCGAAGCGGGCCAGCCTGCGCGCCTCGTCGGAGCCGAGCTTGAGGGCTTGGATCTCGGCGGCCACCGCCACCGACATGCGCATCAGGCAGGCTTCCATGGCCACCTCGCGCAGCAGGTCGAAGGGCGACAGCCGCTCCGACAGGAACAGGCGCTGCGAATGCCGGTCGTAGCGGCGGCGCCAGTTGGGCATGGTGGCCACGGGCAGCACCTTCACGGCGATGCCGAACTCGCGCTTCAGCCACGCCTTGAGCGCGCCGAAAAGGTCGTCGCCGGGGTCCAGCACCGCGGCGAAGGCCTCCGCCTCCTCCTCCAGCGCCGCGAAATGGTTCGGCTGGCGCTCGAACACCTCGCGCACCTCGTCCACCGGCAGCCGCGCGCCCGAGATCGCCGTGCCGCGCCCCTCGCGCGCCAGCAGTTCGTTGAGGTCCG
>DAOKZN010000165.1:0-5629 GCA_035325625.1 Mesorhizobium sp.
AAGCTGGACGCCAAGGCGCCCGACGCCTCGAAATGGTCGGCCATGGCCAAGCGCTTCGTCACCGACACCGGCTTCGAGGTCGCCAATGGCGCGCTGCAGCTTTTCGGCGGCTACGGCTACCTGCACGACTACGGCGTCGAGAAGCTGGTGCGGGACCTGCGCGTCCACCAGATTCTGGAAGGCACCAACGAGATCATGCGCGTGATCGTGGCGCGAAACCTGATCGGCCGCTGAGCACAGGAGCACGAACAATGACCACCATCGCCTTCATCGGCCTCGGCAACATGGGCAACCCCATGGCCGCCAACCTCGTCAAGGCCGGCCACACCGTGCTCGGCTTCGACCTCGTGCCCGAAAACCTCGCCGTGGCGCGCGAGCACGGCATCACCGTCGCGGCGGATGCGGCATCGGCGGTGACAGAGGCGGACGTCGTCATCACCATGCTGCCGGCCGGCAGGCATGTGCTGTCGGTCTATGACGACATTGCCCCGAAGGCGAAGAAGGGCGCGCTCCTGATCGACTGCTCCACCATCGACGTCGACTCCGCGCGCAAGGCGCACGCGGTCGCGCAGAAGCACGGCCACGCCTCCATCGACGCGCCGGTTTCCGGCGGCACCGGGGGTGCTGCCGCCGGAACGCTGACCTTCATGGCCGGCGGGTCCGACGAGGCTTTCTCCCGCGCCGAGCCGATCCTGAAGCCGATGGCCGGCCGCATCGTCCATTGCGGCGGCGACGGCTCGGGCCAGGCGGCCAAGATCTGCAACAACATGATCCTCGGCATCTCCATGATCGGCGTGGCGGAAGCCTTCGTGCTGGCCGAGAAGCTCGGCCTTTCGCACCAGGCGCTGTTCGACGTCGCCTCCACCTCGTCGGGCCAGTGCTGGTCGCTGACCAGCTATTGCCCGGTGCCGGGGCCGGTGCCCGCCTCCCCCGCCAACAAGGACTACAAGCCGGGCTTCGCCGCCGCCCTGATGCTGAAGGACCTGAAGCTCTCGCAGGAAGCCGCGCAGGCCGCCGGCGCGGCCACGCCGCTGGGCGCGGAAGCGACGCAGATCTACGCGCTGTTCAACGCGCAGGGCAGCGGCGGCGTGGACTTCTCCGGTATCGTCAATTTCCTGCGCGGCCACACGGGCTGAGCAAGACGGGCCGAGCAAGACGGCCTGACGGAACCGGTTTTTACCTCGCGTTTACGCAAGCCGGTGGAATCGCGACGGCCGCCGGTGCGCGGCCGCGAAAGCTTAACTCCAAGCATACGCTTGCCGGCCGAAGCTTGGCCTCCCCGCGAGGTCGGCCCATGCTGCGCAACCTGTTCATCCTCGTCGTCTTCGCCGTCGCCTCGGCGGCGCTGGCCGTCGCCTACCAGAACGACCCGCAGCGGCTGGAGCGTTTCCTGCAGCCTTCCTCCGTCGAGGTCGCACCCGAAAGCCTGCCGAGGACGGAGCAAAAACCCGCCTTGCAGCCACTCGGCCGCAAGGTGCTGCTCCAGCCGGACGCGCGCGGCCATTTCCTGGCGGCGTTCCGCATCAACGGCCGCCCGGCCGACGGCATGATCGACACCGGCGCCACCTTGGTGGCGCTCACCGCCTCGACCGCGCGGCGCGCCGGCATCGCACTCTCGCCTGCCGATTTCCGCGCCGAGGTCGACACCGCCAACGGCCGCACCAGGGCGGCCGTGGTGCGTCTCGACCGGCTGGAGATCGGCAAGATCGCGCTGGAGGGCGTCGAGGCCATGGTGCTGGACGACAAGGCGCTGGGCACCAACCTGATCGGCATGAGCTTCCTCAAGCGGCTCGGCAAATACCAGGTCGAGAACGGGGCGCTGCTTCTGGTGCAATAGAGCATGATCCCGAAAAGTTGCAGACTTTTCGGGATCATGCTCAAAGAACAAAAGCTTGGAGCGAGGCAAAGAGCCCAGAGGAGATCATCTCGCTCCGGCGTCAGCGCGGCAGCACGCGGCGCAGCACGGCCTTTTCCGGCGGCGGCTTGACGGTGCCGAGCGTATAGGCGGCAAGCACGGCGGCAACGGCGGCCTCGGCATCCCCTTGAGAGCGGGCATGAACCAGCGCCAGCGCCTCGCCGGCCCGCGCCTCGGCCCCCACCGGCAAAAGCCGGGTGATGCCGACCGCGTGGTCGATGCGGTCGTCCGGCCGGCGGCGCCCGCCGCCCAGCGTCACCACGGCAAGGCCGATCTCGCGCGTGGCGATGCCGGTCACGAAGCCGTTTGCCGGCGCCCTCACGGCAAGCTCGACGGGCGCATGCGGCAGGAATTTGCGCGGGTTCTCGACGAAGCCGGAAGGCCCGCCAAGCGCCGCCACCATGCGGCCGAACACGGCCGCCGCCCCGCCGCTGGCCAGCGCTTCGGTGGCGCGGCGCATGCCGTCCTGCGTGGAGGCGACGATGCCGGCCGCCTGCAGCATGGCGGCGGCAAGCGCCAGCGTCACCTCCTCCAGCCGCCGGTCGCGGGCGCGCCCGGTGAGGAAGTCGACGGCGTTCAGCACCTCGACAGCGTTGCCGGCGGCCGAGGCCAGCGGCTCGTTCATGCCCGTCACCAGCGCCGATGTCTTCAGGCCGGCGCCGTTGGCCACCTCGACCAGGCTGGTGGCCAGGGCGCCCGCTTCGCGCGGCCGCTCCATGAAGGCGCCGTTGCCCACTTTCACGTCCAGCACCAGCGAGCCGAGCCCCGCCGCCAGTTTCTTCGACAATATGGAGGCGGTTATCAGCGGCACCGATTCCACCGTGGCGGTGACGTCGCGGATCGCATAGAGGCGCCTGTCGGCCGGCGCCAGATCGCCGGTCTGGCCGATGATGGCGCAGCCCGCCTCCAGCACCGCCTTGCGCAGCAGCGCGAGGTCCGGCTGGCTGGAATAGCCCGGAATGGCATCCATCTTGTCCAGCGTGCCGCCGGTGTGGCCGAGCCCGCGCCCCGAGATCATCGGCACATAGGCGCCGCAGGCCGCCACGATCGGCGCCAGCATCAAGGAGACGTTGTCGCCCACGCCGCCGGTGGAGTGCTTGTCGGTCACGGGGCCGGGCAGGTCCGACCAGTCGAGCACCGTGCCGGAATCGCGCATGGCCAGCGTCAGCGCCACGGCCTCCTCGCGGCTCATGCCCGAGAAGAACACCGCCATGGCGAAGGCCGCCACCTGCGCGTCCGAAACGCTGCCCGACGTCAGCCCGGCGATGAATTCGCCGATCTCGGCCGGCGACAGCCTGTGCCCGTCGCGTTTCCGGCGAATGATTTCCTGCGGCAGCATGGCGCCCTCACCCATCCAGCATGCCGTCCCTGAACGCCCGCTTCAGCACCGCCGCCAGCCGCGCGCCGCCCAGCGGGGCCATGTCCTTGGTCTCGGCATGCGAAAGCTCGGCCCCGGTCATGCCGGCCGCCAGATTGGTGACGACCGAGCAGGCGGCCACCCTGAGCCCCAGGAACCGCGCCAGGATCACCTCCGGCACCGTGGACATGCCGACGGCGTCGGCGCCGAGGATGCGCGCCATGCGGATTTCGGCCGGCGTCTCGAAGGACGGGCCGGAAAACCACATGTAGACGCCCTTGTGCAATGCGGTGCCTGTCGCAGCCGCGGCTGCTTCGAGCGCCGCGCGCATGCCGGCGTCATAGGCTTCGGTGAGGCCGACGAAGCGGCGGTCGGTCGGCTCGCCGAAAAGCGGGTTGGAGCCGGAAAAGTTGATGTGGTCTTCGATGAGCATCACCGAGCCCGGCGGCATGTCGGCCCGCAGCGAGCCGGCGGCGTTGGTCAGGATCAGCCGCTCGATGCCGATTCCCGCCAGCACCTCCAGCGCCGGGCGCATGGCGGCGGCGTCGCCCCGCTCGTAGTAATGCGCCCTGCCGGACAGCATCATCACCGGCCGGCCGGAAAGACGGCCCGCCACCACCTCGCCCGCGTGGCCGGTGACGCCGCCTTTCGGAAAGCCCGGCAGGTCGGCATAGGGGATGCGCACAGCCCCCTCCACCTCGTCCACCAGCCCGCCGAGGCCGGAGCCCAGCACCAGCGCCACCCGGGGCGCCAGCCCTTCCAGCCTTTCCACCAGGAGATCAACGGCCGCCTTCATTTGAGCGTGTCGCCACGGAAGCTGTAGGGCAGCATCTCGCCCATGGTCACGGTCTGCACCACGCCGGTCTCGTCGCACAGATAGAGCTTCGCATCGGAGCGCGCGAATTCGGCCAGCCGCTGCCGGCAGCCGCCGCAGGGCGTGATGCGCGCCATGCGCTCCGCCACCACGGCGATCTCGGTGATGCGGCCGCCCCCGCCCATGACATAGTGGCCGAGCGCGGTGGTCTCCGCGCACCAGCCCTCGGGAAAGGAGGCCACCTCGATATTGGCGCCGGTGAAGACGCGGCCGTCCTCCGTGCGCAGCGCCGCCCCCACCGGAAACTTCGAATAGGGCGCATGCGCCTTGGCCATGGCGGCCTTCGCGGCGAGGAAGAGGTCATGCGACATCTATTCTTTCCCTCGCATGGTCTCGTCCGAAAACCGGTTCCCACTTTTCCGGGCCATGCTCAACGCTCCTTCACATAGGGCACGCCGCCCGCCTTGGGTGGAATGGCCTTGCCGATGAAGCCGGCCAGCAGCACCACGGTCAGCACATAGGGCAGCGCCTGCATGAACTGGGCCGGCACCTTGCCGATCAGCGGCAGCGGCGTGCCTTGCAGGCGGATGGAGGCCGCGTCGAGGAAACCGAATAGCAGGCAGGCGAACATGGCGTTCACCGGCCGCCACTTGGCGAAGATCAGGGCGGCGAGCGCGATGTAGCCCTTGCCGGCGGTCATGTCCTTCACGAAGCCGGCATTCTGCACCATGGCCAGATAGGCCCCGGCGAAGCCGGTGAGGATGCCGGTGCAGATCAGCGCCCGGTAGCGCAGCCAGGTCACCGATATGCCGGCCGTGTCCACTGCGGCAGGGTTTTCGCCCACGGCGCGCAGCCGCAGCCCGAAGCGCGTGCGGAACAGCACCCACCAGGTGAAGGGCACGGCCAGGAACGCGACATAGACCAGCAGCGAATGGCCGGAGATGAGCTGCGCATAGATCGGCCCGACGACCGGCACGTCGCGCAGCGCGTTCGCGCCCGGAAAGGTGATGGCCTCGAAGCGCTCGCCCGGCGCCAGGGCCGGCGTGCGGCCGCCCTGTTGGAACCATGCCTGCCCGAGGATGATGGTGGAGCCGGCGGCGATGAAGTTGATCGCCACGCCCGACACGATCTGGTTGCCGCGGTGCGTGATGGAGGCGAAGCCGTGCACCAGCGCGAAGGCCACCGAGACCAGCACCGCCGTGCCGAGCCCGATCCAGGCGGAATGGAACACGGCCGCGGCCGCGGCGGCTGCGAAGGCGCCCACCAGCATCTTGCCCTCCAGCCCGATGTCGAAGATGCCGGAACGCTCGGAATAGAGCCCGGCCAGGCAGGCGAACAGGAGCGGCACCGAAAGGCGCACGGTGGAATCCAGCGTCTGGACGGCGATGTCGAAGACGTCCACCTCAGGCCCCTCTCTCGGCCGCCTTGAGGCCGGGGATGGCGAACAGCGCCTGCACGAAGGGACGGAACATGTGTTCCAGCGCGCCGGCGAACAGGATCACCAGCCCCTGGATGATGACGATCATGTCGCGGCTGATCGCCG
>DAOKZN010000166.1:0-5627 GCA_035325625.1 Mesorhizobium sp.
GAGATAGCCCTTCATGACGATGTTGCCGCGGAACATCACCTCGCCGATGGTCTCGCCGTCGGCCGGCGTCTTTTCCATCGTCTCCGGGTCCATCACGGTCAGGTCCTCCAGCGCGGCATAGCGAACGCCCTGCCGCGCCTTCTTGGCCGTGCGTGCCGGCTTGTCCAGCTCGTCCCACTCCGCATGCCACTCGTTGACCACGGCCGGACCGTAGGTCTCTGTGAGGCCATAGAGGTGGGTCACCGCAAAGCCCGCGTCCGCCATGCCCGACAGCACCGCTTCCGGCGGCGGCGCGGCGGCGGTGTTGAAGGTCACCGTCTGCGGAAACTGCCGCTTGTCCTCCTCGCTGGCATTGACGAGCAGGGACATCACGATCGGCGCGCCGCAGAGGTGGGTGACGCCATGGTCGGCGATCGCGTCATACATGGCCTTGGCCCGCACCCAGCGCAGGCACACATGCGTGCCGGCCTGGATGGCCAGCGTCCAGGGAAAGCACCAGCCGTTGCAGTGGAACATCGGCAGCGTCCACAGATAGACGCTGTTGCGCGGCATGCCGGCGTGGATGGTGTTGGTGTAGGCCATCAGCGCGGCGCCCCGGTGATGATAGACGACGCCCTTGGGATTGCCGGTGGTGCCGGACGTATAGTTGAGCGAGATGGCGTCCCACTCGTCGTCGGGCATCGACCAGGCGAAATCCGCATCGCCGGAAGCGAGGAACTCCTCGTAGTCCAGCGTGCCGATGGGCGCGCCCTTGGGATAGGGGGCATCGTGTCCATATTCGGGATCGTCGAAGTCGATGACCAGCGGCTTCACCTCGGCGAGCGCCAGCGCCTCCTTCGCCACGCCGGAGAACTCGCGGTCGACGATCAGCACCCGGGTCTCGGCATGGTCGAGCTGGAAGGCGATGATCGGCGCATCGAGGCGCGTGTTGAGGCAATGCAGCACCGCCTTGACCATCGGCACGCCGAAATGCGCCTCCAGCATCGGCGGCGTGTTGGAAAGCATCACCGTCACCGTGTCGCCCTTGCCGATGCCGCGCCTGGCGAGGGCCGAGGCGAATTGCAGCGAACGGCGCCAGAAGTCGCGGTAGCTGGTGCGGCTGTTGCCGTGGATGATGGCGGTCTGCTCGGGAAACGTCCTGGCGACCCGCTCCAGATAGGAGATCGGCGTCAGCGGCTGATAGTTGGCCGCGTTCTTGTCCAGGTCCAGTTCGTAGGGGTTGGCCATGAGGCCCTCCGGAATTGTCATCTTCTCTCGCTTCTAAGCACAGAGCGGCTTCCCCGTCACCTGCTACGGAAGGCTAGAGAATGTTGGCGAGGCTGTCCCACAGCAGCTTGACCGCAACGACCGCCACCGTGGCGTAGGTGAGGGGGTAGAAAATTTCCGGGCGCATGCGCCGCACCAGCCAAGCGCCGGCCATCGTGGCCAGCGGCGCCAGCGGCGCCAATGCCAGCGAGGCCGTCAGGTTGGTAGAGTCGAACTGGCCGAGCGCGAAATAGGGAACGAGCTTCAGCGCGTTGGTGACGGCAAAGAAGAGCGCCGTGGTGCCGGCCAATATCTTCGGGTCGAGGCGCAGCGGCAGGGCATAGACCTGGAAGGGCGGCCCGCCGACATGGGCCACGAAGGAGGTGAAGCCGGCGACCGCGCCCCAGAAGGCGGCGGCGATGCGGTTCGGCCTGGCGGCGTGGTCGGCGCCGTGGCGGAGCCGCAGATAGAGCCAGCGCAGCACGAAGGCCAGCGCGATCACGCCCACGATCAGCCGCACCATCTCCTCGGTGACGATCGCCGCCGTCAGCCACCCCAGCCCAATGCCGGCGACCGCGCCCGGCAGCATGTCGAGAAGCATCCTGCGGTCGTAGACGCCCCACCATGTCCACACCGCCGCGACATCCATCAGGCATAGGATCGGCAGCAGGATGGCGGCCGCCTGCACCGGCGGCATCACCAGCGCCATCAGCGGCACGCCGACGAAGCCGACGCCGCCGCCCAGGCCGCCCTTGGAAAGGCCGACGAGCACCACGGCGGGCACGGCCGCGGCGTAGAACCAGGGGTCCATGAGCAAGGAATGCATGCGGGAAGGCCTCTCCTGCGCATGTCGATAGCCGTTTCGGGCCGGTTTGACGAGGGGCCGCGCGCTGCTTTCCCCCGCCGGGCGGCGGTGCTGTTCAAGCCTCGCGCTTTGGTCTATGCCGCAATGCAACCATCTTCCCTCCGCATAGGCGGAACCGGACCGGACACGCCTGAATGAACCAGACCCCCGCCCCCAACCGCTGCCGCATCGTGCTGATCGCGTCGCCCCGCATGCCGGCCGAGCGCGTCGCGGCCGCCCTTTCCGGCGGCGACGTCGCCTCCCTCATCCTGACGGCGGACGGCGCCGACGAGGCCGCCTTCCAGGCTTTTGCCGAGCGGGTGGCGCCGGGCGCGCAGGCTGCCGGCGTGGCGGTGGTGATCGACGGCGACAGCCGCATCGCCGGCCGCATCCATGCTGACGGCCTGCATGTGGAGGCGGGCAAGGACGAGCTTGCCGAGGCGATCGAGCGCCACCAGGCCCGGATGATGGTGGGCGCCGGCGGCGCCAAGACCCGCGACGAGGCGCTGGAACTGGGCGAGGAGCGTCCCGACTACATGTTCTTCGGCCGCTTCGGCTACGACACCAAGCCGGAGCCGCATGCGCGCAACCTGGCGCTCGGCGCCTGGTGGGCGGAGATGATCGAGATACCCTGCATCGTCATGGCCGGCTCCGACCTGGCCTCGGTCGAGGCGGTGGCCGCCACAGGTGCCGAGTTCGTGGCCCTGTCGGCCGCGATCTTCGCCGAGGGCGCCGACGCGAAGGCCGCGGTGGCCGAGGCCAATGCGCGGCTGGATCGCGCCGCGCCCCGCTTCGGGAACTGACGATGCGGCGCTGGCCCGTCCTGCTTGCCTTGCTGACAATGGCGCCGGCGCCCGCGCTTGCCGCCGGCGACGCGCCTGATGCCGGGCATTCCGCCGCCCCGCGCATGGACCGGCCGATCGCCAACCCGCTGCCGCAGCCGGCCACCGTGGCCGAGCCGCCGCCCTCGTCCGAGGCTGTCGATCCGGCGCGCTTCGGCGCGCGGCCGGCCGATGCCGCCTACGGCGCCTACCAGCGCGGCCTCTACAAGACCGCCTACAATCTGGCTCTGGAGCGTGCGAAGAACGGCGACCCGGCCGCCGAGGTTCTGGTGGCGGAGATCCTGTCGCGCGGCCTCGGCATGCCGGTGGACCAGGCCGCAGCGGCGAAGTGGTATGCCCGCGCGGCCGAGCAGGGCGTGCCGGAGGCGCAGTTCCAGTACGCGCTGATGCTGCTCGACGGCCGCTATGTGAAGAAGGACGAGAAGGAGGCCTACGCGCTGCTGCAGGCGGCCGCCGAAGCCGGCAACCCGCTCGCCCAGTTCAATTTCGCGCAGCTTCTGGTGGCCGAGGATCCGGGCGAGGCCGGCTTCTCGCGCGCCGCGCCGTATTACGAGCGGGCCGCCGACACCGGCCTCGCCGACGCGCAATATGCCATGGCTCAGCTCTATGCCAACGGCCTCGGCGGCAAGGACAAGGACGATGCCGAGGCCCGGCGCCTGCTGGCGCGGGCGGCCCGCCAGAACTACGACACCGCCCAGCTCGACCTCGGCCAGTGGATGATCGACGGGCGCGGCGGCGCGCGCGACCTCAAGGGCGGCTTCGCCTGGATGAAGCGGGCGGCCGAAGGCGGCAACGTCGCCGCCCAGAACCGGCTGGCCAAGCTCTATATGGGCGGCATCGGGGTCGAGCCGGACGTCGTCACCGGGGCCGCTTGGTATATCGTCGCCCGCCGCGCCGGACTGATCGACCAGCAGATGGAGGACTTCATGCGCGGGCTGGACGAGGACCAGACCCGCCAGGCGCTGCAGAAGGCCAACCGGCTGCTTCCCTGAAGCCTTCCGAACGGAACCGGCGCCCATATAGGCGCCGTCTCTTGCCTCTTTTGGCGATTTGTGGTCTTGGGGGCGCCGAAATCGCCCTTGCGGCGCCTCCCTCTCTTTCCGGACCGTCCCGACCATGGCCAAGATCAGCGGCAACGAAATCCGCCCCGGCAACGTCATCGAGCATGACGGAGGGCTGTGGGTGGCGGTGAAGGCCAATTCGGTGAAGCCCGGCAAGGGCGGCGCCTACAACCAGGTGGAGCTGAAGAACCTCGTCACCGGCACCAAGCTCAACGAGCGCTTCCGCTCCGACGAGAAGGTCGAGCAGGTCGATCTGGAGTACAAGGATTTCTCCTTCCTCTACGAGCAGGACGACGCGCTCGTCTTCATGGACACCGAGAGCTACGAGCAGCTCGAATTGCAGAAGGATTTCGTCGGCGACCGCGCCGCCTTCCTCCAGGACGGCATGATGGTGACGGTGCGCCTCTACGGCGACAGGCCGATCGGCATCTCGCTGCCCGACCAGGTGACGCTGGCGATCACCCAGGCCGACCCGGTGGTGAGGGGCCAGACGGCGGCCTCCTCCTACAAGCCGGCCGTGCTGGAGAACGGCATCCGCGTGCTCGTGCCGCCCTTCATCGAGGCGGGCGAGAAGGTCGTCGTGGACACCAACGAGATCACCTACCTGCGCCGCGCGGACTGACAGGCCCGCGCAAACGGAGAATACCCAGATGGCCCGTTCCGCTCTTCTGAACGTCATGGTCCAGGCCGCCATGAAGGCGGGCCGCTCGCTGTCGCGCGACTTCGGCGAGGTGCAGAACCTGCAGGTCTCGCTGAAGGGGCCGGGCGACTATGTCAGCCAGGCCGACCGCAGGGCGGAGGAAATCCTCTACACCGAACTGTCCAGAGCCCGCCCCGGCTATGCCTTCCTGATGGAGGAGCGCGGCGTGGTCGAAGGCAGCGACGACCAGCACCGCTGGATCGTCGACCCGCTGGACGGCACCACGAACTTCCTGCACGGCATCCCGATCTTCTCCATCTCCGTCGCGCTGGAGCGGCAGGGCCAGCTCGTCGCCGGCGTGATCTACAATCCGGCCATGGACGAGCTCTACACCGCCGAGCGCGGCGGCGGCGCCTTCATGAACGACCGGCGCCTGCGCGTGGCCGCCCGCGCCAAGCTGTCCGATTCCGTCATCGGCTGCGGTGTGCCGCATCTCGGGCGCGGGCATCACGGCAATTTCCTCGTCGAGCTTCGCAACGTGATGGCCGAGGTCTCCGGCATCCGCCGCATGGGCTCGGCCGCGCTCGACCTCGCCTATGTCGCCGCCGGCCGCATGGACGGCTACTGGGAGACGGGCCTCGAGGCCTGGGACCTCGCCGCCGGCATCCTGCTGGTCCGCGAGGCGGGCGGCTTCGTCTCCGACGCCTCGGGCGGACAGGACATGCTTGACAACGGCTCCGTCGTCGCCGGCAACGAAGCCATCCAGCGCGCCCTCATCAAGGTGCTGAAGAAGCCGGTTTCGGCGCGCTGACCGCCGAGGCGGTGTCTGCCATGAAACCGCAATGAAAGCTTGAAATGATGTCCGGCAACTGCCCAGATAGGCAGGGTTGGGATCGGACATGGAAGGCCACTTGCAGCACGCGCCGCATGATGCAGCCGGCATCCCCTTCATGGGGCGCTGGCACTATTCGCGCGCCGAGCTGATCGCCGACGGC
>DAOKZN010000167.1:0-5623 GCA_035325625.1 Mesorhizobium sp.
GCCGGATCGCCTCTTCCACCGCGATCTCGTCGAACGGGTTCATCGCCATCTTCACGTTGGCAAGCTCGACGCCCGTGCCGTCACCCTTCACGCGCACCTTCACATTCGCGTCCACAACCCGCTTCACGGGCACGAGAACTTTCATTGGCCTGTCACCTCTCAAGATGTTTTGGATGCTGCAATAGCAGCCGCGCTCCGCTCAGAGTTGTCGAATGCCGACATTCCGTATGAAAATTTAGGTCTCCTCAGCCCGTGGGGGCCATGGAAAGCGGGCGGACCCTAGTTTCCACCGGCGTGGCCGTCAATATCGGCAAGCCGTGCAAATCGTTTGAAATGGACGCACCTATCGTCGCCCCCAGGGCCCCGCCGGCTCGGCCGGTTCCGCCTGCGTCGCCTCGTTTTCGGGAACGGCGGCGGGATGGGCGCTCCATTCGGTCGCCATCTCGCGCCGGCGCAGGATGAACACCAGCAGCGCCCCCGTCGTGATGCCGCCGACATGGCAGGCCCAGGAAATCTGGTCGTCGCCGCCGAACGCGAACAGGAGAAGCTGCATGGCGATCCACAGCGCAAGCACCACATAGGCCGGAACCCTGAGCGGAATGCGGCCGAAGGCCAGAACCCACACCTTGATGCGCGGATAGAGGACGAGATAGGCGGTGACGATGCCGGCGATGGCGCCGGAGGCGCCGATCAGCGGCGCCTGCGAGTCGGGCGCGACCAAGCCGTGCAGAAGCGCGCCGCCCGCCGCGCAGGCCAGATAGAAGGCCAGGTAGCGCAGGTGGCCCAGCGCATCCTCCACATTGTCGCCGAACACCCACAAAAACAGCATGTTGCCGCCGAGGTGGAAGAGGTCGGCGTGCAGGAAGGAATAGGTGAGATAGCTGAAGGCCTCGGGGATGACGACATATTGCGGCGCCAGCTCCGCCGTGCGGTGCACCACGGACGGGATGAAGCCGAGGCCGAGCACGGCGGCGTTGGTGAAATTCTCGCCGGCCAGCACGGTGCCGAAATAGGCCAGCGCATTCGCCGCTATCAGGCCGATCGTCACATATTGCAGCCGGATGAAGCGCAGGTGGTTGGCATCGTGGAGCGGAATGAACATGCACCCTCACGCGTCCCCGGCAGCGCCTGGAAACGCAACGTCAGCGGTTCTTTCCCGGCACCCATAGCACGTCGGCCGCCCCCTTGTCATTGACGGTGCGGGCGGCCACGAACAGCAGGTCCGAGACGCGGTTGACGTATTTGACGCCCTCGGGGTTGACGCTCTCGGCCGGGTCCTGCGCCAGTGCCACCATGACGCGCTCGGCCCGGCGGGCGACGGTGCGGGCAAGGTGCAGGGCCGCGGCGGCCGGCGAGCCGCCGTTCAGCACGAAGGAGCGCAGCGGCTGGAGGTCCTTGTTGAGCAGGTCGATGTCCTGCTCCAGCCGCAGCACCTGGCCGGCGGTGATGCGCAGCGGCTCGTAGTCCAGCTTCTTGCCGGTGTCGGGTACGGCGAGGTCCGCGCCGAGGTCGAACAGGTCGTTCTGGATGCGGGCCAGCATGGCATCCACCGCAGCATGCGCGCCGGCGGTGTGGGTGCGGGCGATGCCGATGCAGGCGTTGGCCTCGTCCACCGTGCCGTAGGCCTCGATGCGCAGGTCGGATTTCAGCCGCCGCTCGCCGCTGCCCAGGCCGGTGGTGCCGTCGTCGCCGGTTCGGGTGTAGATCTTGTTGAGCCTGACCATGCCGGTTTTTCCCGCCTTCCTATGCGTGCCCGCCTATTTGCGCGCGAAATAGACCACCACCAGAAGCAGCGCGATCGCCACGGCCTGCAGGAGCACGCGCATCTGCATGAGCTTGTTGGAGGTGACGCCGGACCCGCCGCGCATCATGTTGACCAGTCCCCGGATCAGCACCGCGGCCACGGCGATCATGGCGATGACGGCGAGGATCTTTAAGGTGATTTCCATGAGAAGTTCCGATCGTTGAGGAAATCGCCCTTGCGGGCGGCGGCGTGGGCGCACCGCGACGGCGCCGAGGCTTGCCATGCGCTGCAAACCTTTCCCATATTCGCGGGCCGTACACAATCGTGGGACGAAGGCCATTGCTGCGCAACATCGTCGCCCTGAAACGCGTGCTCTACGACGCGGTCGGCCATTTCAACAATGACGACGGATGGGCGATGGCCTCCCATCTGGCCATCACCTCGCTGATGGCGCTGTTCCCCTTTCTCATCTTCGCCACCACGCTCGCCTCCTTCCTCGGCGCGCAGGCCTTCGCCAGCACGGCCGTCCACATCGTCTTCGACACCTGGCCCGAGCAGATCGCCGAGCCGATCGCGCGCGAGGTGCTCAACGTGCTGACCGTGCAGCGCACCGACCTTCTCACCTACGGCGTGGTTCTGGCGGGCTTCTTCGCCTCCAACGGCATCGAGGCGGTGCGCACCTCGCTCAACCGCGCCTACCGGGTGACGGAGACCCGCGGCATCATCTACCGCAGGGTGCAGAGCCTGATCTTCGTGCTGATCGCCACCGCCGGCTTCCTCGCCATCAGCGTGCTCCTGGTGTTCGCGCCGCTGCTCGCGCGGCTGGCCGAGGCCCGCATCGACTGGATACAGCCCTACATGGGCACCATCACGCTGTGGCGCTACGTCATCGCCTCCGCCGTCATCGTGGCCGGGCTGTTCGCCGTCCACTACTGGCTGCCGGCGGGAAAGCGGCGGCTGGTCTCGATCGTGCCGGGCATCATCTTCACGCTGGTCGCCTGGCTGATCGGCTCGGCGGCCTTCGCTGCCTATATCGAGCGCTTCTCGTCCTATGTGACGACCTATGCGGGGCTCGCCTCGATCATGATCGCGGTCGTCTTCCTCTATATCGTGTCGGCGATCTTCATTCTGGGCGGCGAGCTCAACGCCGCCATCAGCCGCTACCTGGAGGCGCGGGCACGCGTCCCCGGCTGAGCGGTGGCAAGCCCGACGCCCAGCGTGGCGAGCGCCATGCCGAGGATCTGCGGGACGCTCAGCGCCTCGCCGAACAGCGGCCAGGCCATCAGCGCCGTCGCTGCCGGCACCAGATAGAACAGCGAAGCCACCTTCGACATCTCGCCCTCGCGGATCATCACCATCAGAAGGAAGATGGCGCCGATGGAGAGCACCAGCACCAGCCAGGCGAGCGCGAAGACCAGTTCGCCGTTGATGGTGACGGTGCGGGTCTCGAAGGCGAGGGAGGCCGCCGCCATGACGGCCGCGCCGCCGACATATTGCCAGAAGGTGGCGGCGACGAGGTTGCCGCCGGAGGCGAAGCGCTTCTGCCAGATGGTGCCGAGGCTCATGCCCGCCACGGCGACGAGCGAGGCGGCGAGCGTGGCCGCCGTCACGCCCCCGAGCGCGCCGAGCTTCGGCCACAGCACGACGACGACGCCGGCGAAACCGGCGGCAAGCCCCAGCCAGTGGCGCGGCAGGATGGTCTCGCCCAGCAGCGCGCCGGCCAGCACGGCCGTGATCAGCGGCTGCAGCCCGACGATCAGCGCCGACAGCCCCGCCGGCATGCCGCGATGGATCGCCCAGAATACGCCGCCGAGATAGATGCCGTGCATCAGAACGCCGGCGATGGCGGCGTGCAGCGCCTCGCCGCGCATCGTCCGCGCGCCACCCAGCGCGGCAGCGATGGCCGCCAGCAGCAGCGCCGCCAGCACGAAGCGGGCGGCCAGAAACGTGAAGGGCTCCGCCCAGGGCATGGCATAGCGCGCGCCGATGAAGCCGGTGGCCCACAGCACGACGAAGGTGGCCGGCAGGAGCCGCTTGAAGCCGTGCATGTCGAAAGCCCCGCCGCCTGGTCAACGATTGGTGAAGAAACTGCTGTCGCGATTGCTCTAATGCGGTTCATTTCCGCAAGCAAAACGAAACGGCTGATTCATAGACTCATCCGAATTGAATGATGGTGAATCGAACGGTGCCTGCGGTTTCGAAAGGAAATCCGTAATGCTGCCGGATATTGACCCCGTCCTGCTTTCCGTCGGATTTGTCGCCGTCGCCGCGATCGCGCTCTTCTTCGGCGCGGTGCTGGACGCGATCATGCAGGAGAACGGCTTCGGGCCGACCGGCAACGCCGTGCTGTTCGCGGCCGGCTTCTTCGGTGCCGTCTACGTCGCCCACGGCTACGGCATCGGATTCGCGGACCTGAAGCCGGTCACGGCCTGCGGCTTCGGCGGGGCGTTCGCGCTGTTCAGCGTGCTCGCGCTGCTGAAGGCCGGCCTGGCGCGCCGCTAGAGCGATTCCAGGAAAAGTGTGAAACGGTTTTCCGTCCGGAATTGCGTAGAAATAAAATAATCTAGATCGGCGGCAGGCCGACCATGCGCCGGATGTCTTCGGGCGTGGCGCCGGCCGCCCGTAGCGCCGACAAGCCGGTGTCGGCCAGGCTTTTCGAAAGCTTGCGCCCGTCCGGCCCGAGGATCAGGCGGTGGTGGAAATAGCGCGGCTGCGGCAGACCCAGCAGGTGCTGCAAAAGGCGCTGCACGCCGGTGGCGTGGAACAGGTCCATGCCGCGCACCACGTGGCTGACCCCCTGCAGGGCGTCGTCCAGCACCACGGAGAGATGATAGCTGGTGGGAATTTCGCGCCGTGCCACGATCACGTCGCCCCAGTCCTGCGGCTTTGCGGGCACCTCCCGCGCGGCCGAGAGCGTTTCGTCGATGAATTCCGTCCAGGCCAGCTCGCCCGCGCGCGCCGTCGCCGCCGCCATGTCGAGCCGCCAGGCGAATGGGGCGCCGTCGGCCATGCGGCGCCGGCGCTCCTCCTCCGGCAACGCCTTGTCGAGGGCGGGATAGAGCGGCACGCCGTCGGGATCACGCGGCCAGGGACGGCCGTTTCGCTCCGTATCGGCGATGAAGGCGCGAATGTCGCCCCGGCTCATGAAGGCGGGGTAGACCAGCCCGTCGCGGACCAGCCTTTCCAGCGCCGCCCGATACTCGCCGAAATGCTCGGACTGGCGGCGCACCGGCCTCTCCCACTCGATGCCCAGCCATTCGAGGTCGCGATAGATGCCGGCCTCGAACTCGGGCGTGCAGCGGGTGGTGTCGATGTCCTCGATGCGCAGAAGCATGCGGCCGCCGGTGGCGTCCGCCATCTGCCGGTTGAGCAGCGCCGAATAGGCGTGGCCGAGATGCAGCGCCCCGTTCGGGCTCGGCGCGAAGCGGAATGTCGGGAGATCCATGGCTGAGGCGGCATCCGGGCTGTGCGGCGCGTTCAACGATTGCTACCTTGCCGGCGGTTCGGGAACAAGCAGGCCATGCGGCGCATCGCAACGCTTCAGGACATTTCCGCCGGGCTCGACGCGCTGTGCGCGCTCGACCCCCGGCTCGTGCGGGTGCGCAGCCTTGCCGGCGAGGTGCCGCTGCGGCTCTCGGAGCCCGGCTTCGGAAGCCTCGCCTCTATCATCGTGGCCCAGCAGGTGTCGCGCGCCAGCGCCGACGCCATCTTCGGGCGGCTGGTCTCGCTGGTCGATCCGCTGACGCCGCAGGCGGTGCTCGGCGCGGGCGACGAGGTGTTCCGCGCCGCCGGCCTGTCGCGGCCGAAGGTGCGCGCGCTGGCGGGCGCGGCGCGGGCCGTGGCCGACGGGCTCGACCTGCACCGCCTCTGCCTTCTCGA
>DAOKZN010000168.1:0-5592 GCA_035325625.1 Mesorhizobium sp.
CGCAGATGACGTGGATGCCGGCGTTCAGGAACGCCTTGGCGGCCGGCGCATGCACGTTGTTGGGCGTGACGATGGAGATCGCCTCGATGCCGTCCGGCCGTGCCGCCTCGGCCCTGGCCATCTCCTCGTAGGAGCCGTAGGAACGGTCCGGCGCGATGCCGATCTCGGCGGCGGACGCCCGGGCGCGCGCCGGGTCCGACGACAGCGCCCCCGCCGCCAGCTCGAACTGGTCGTCGATGCGCGCGGCGATGCGATGCACGGCGCCGATGAAGGCACCCTGCCCGCCGCCCACCATGCCGAGCCGGATGCGGCCCGCGCTATGCTCCTGCCTGCTGCCTTCGATCGCCATGGTCAGCTCCTGTCCAGGCCGAGCATCTTGCGGTTGGCGGCGTCGTCCGTGCCGGCGCCGGCGAAGTCGTCGAAAGCCTTTTCGGTGACGCGGATGATGTGGTGCCTGATGAACTCGGCGCCTTCGCGCGCGCCGTCCTCCGGGTGCTTGAGCGCGCACTCCCACTCCAGCACCGCCCAGCTATCGAAGTCATAGGCCGTCAGCTTGGAGAAGATGCCGCCGAAATCGACCTGCCCGTCACCCAGCGAGCGGAAGCGGCCGGCGCGGTCCACCCAGCTCTGGTAGCCGCCATAGACCCCCTGCCTGCCGGTGGGGTTGAACTCGGCGTCCTTGACGTGGAAGGCCTTGATGCGCTCGTGGTAGATATCGATGTAGTCGAGATAGTCGAGCTGCTGCAGCACGAAGTGCGAGGGATCGTAGAGCAGGTTGGCGCGGGCGTGGTTCTTCACCCGTTCCAGGAACATCTCGTAGCTGGCGCCGTCGTGCAGGTCCTCGCCCGGATGGATCTCGTAGCAGATGTCGACGCCGTGCTCGTCGGCATAGTCGAGCAGCGGCGTCCAGCGCTTCGCCAGCTCGTCGAAGGCCGTCTCCACCAGCCCGGCCGGCCGCTGCGGCCACGGATAGACGTAGGGCCAGGCCAGCGCGCCTGAAAAGGTGGCGTGCGCCTTCAGGCCCAGATGCTTCGAGGCGCGGATGGCGCGCCTGACCTGGTCGTTCGCCCATTGCGTGCGCGCGGCCGGATTGCCGCGCACTTCCGGCGCGGCGAAGCCGTCGAAGGCCGCGTCATAGGCCGGATGCACGGCCACGAGCTGGCCTTGCAGATGCGTGGAGAGCTCGGTGATCTCCAGCCCGTGGCTGGCGGCAACGCCCTTCACCTCGTCGGCATAGTCCTTGGAGTCGGACGCCTTCTTCAGGTCGAACAAGCGCCCGTCCCAAGTGGGAATCTGCACGCCCTTGTAGCCCAGCGAGGCCGCCCATTCGCAGATCGCGTCGAACGAGTTGAAGGGGGCGGCGTCGCCCGCGAACTGCGCCAGGAAGATGGCAGGCCCCTTGATCGTCTTCATGTGATTTCCTCCGCAGTTCCGCCGCCGGCGGGCACGCCCTTGGGCGCGGCGCCTTCAGACATAGCGATTGACGATGTTCTCCAGATATTCCTGCCGGCCGGAGCGCGGCTGCGGCTCGATGCCGTCCCTCACCACCCGCTCGGCGATCTCCTCCAGCGTGCGCCGGCCCGAAAGCACGGCCTGCGCCTCCGCTGCGTTCCAGCCGGCATAGCGTTCGGCCAAGGGACCGGACAGGGCCTTGTCCTCGACCATCCTGGCCGCCGCCTTGAGGCCGCGCGCGCAGCAGTCCATGGCACCGATATGGGCGACCAGAAGGTCCTGCGGATCGAGCGACTGGCGGCGGATCTTGGCGTCGAAATTGGTGCCGCCGGTGGTGAAGCCGCCGGCCAGCAGCACATGATAATAGGCCAGCGCCATTTCGGGCACGTTGTTGGGGAACTGGTCGGTGTCCCAGCCCGACTGGTAGTCGTTGCGGTTCATGTCGATGGAACCGAAGATGCCGAGCGAGGCGGCCAGCGCCAGCTCGTGCTCGAAGGAGTGGCCGGCGAGGATGGCATGCCCCTGCTCGATATTGAGCTTGACCTCGTTTTCCAGCCCGAACTCCTTGAGGAAGCCGTAGACGGTGGCGACGTCGTAGTCGTACTGGTGCTTGGTCGGCTCCTGCGGCTTCGGCTCGATCAGGATCGTGCCCTTGAAGCCGATCCTCTTCTTGTAGTCCACCACCAGCGACAGGAAGCGGCCGGCCTGCTGGCGCTCGCGCCTGAGGTCGGTGTTGAGCAGCGTCTCGTAGCCCTCGCGCCCGCCCCACAGCACATAGTTCTGGCCGCCGAGGCGCAGGGTCACGTCCATGCATTTCTTCACCGTGGCGGCCGCATAGGCGAACACGTCCGGGTCCGGATTGGTGGCCGCACCCGCCATGAAGCGGCGGTGCGAGAACAGGTTGGCCGTGCCCCACAAAAGCTTCACGGCGGTCTCGGGCCGCTTGGCCTCGAAAATGTCGGCGATCTCGGCCAGCCGCGCCGCGCTTTCGGCGAAATCGCGCCCCTCCGGCCGCACGTCGGCATCGTGGAAGCAGTAGAAGGGCACGCCCAGCAGCGAGAACATCTCGAAGGCCACGTCCGCCTTGAGCCGGGCCTTGGCCATGTCGTCGGCCTCGCCGGCCTTGGGGAACCACGGCCGCTCGAAGGTCTGGCCACCGAACGGGTCGCCCCCCGGCCAGGCGAAGGAATGCCAATAGGCCACCGCGAAGCGCAGATGGTCCTCCAGCCGCTTGCCGGCCACCACCTCGTCCCGGTCGTAAAAGCGGTAGGCGAGCGGGTTGGTCGAATCCGGCCCTTCGTACCTGATCTTGCCGATATCGCCGAAGAAGCCCGTGCTCATGAGAAGATGTCCGTCGCTTGCATGGATGATCGCTGTGCCGGAAGAGCCACCCTGCCACTCGGATTTGCGTACCTCAAGCGGCAGAGTAGCCCGATCACGGCAGATTGTCCCTCAGATAAATCTCGATGCGGATATGCTCCTGCCCCTCCACCACCGGCATGCCGTCGATATGGGCTTTCAGGATACGGATGGCGCTGCGCGCCTCGTGGCCGGCGTCCTGGCCGATCACGGCGTCGAACAGCCCTTCGCGCAGCGCGTTGCGGGCATGAGGCGTCAGCTCATGCGCCACGACCACCAGCTGCCGATAGGCTGGGTTGCCGGAAAGCACCTTGATGATGCCGCGGTTGCCGGCGCCGATATTGTAGAGGCCGACCACGTCGGGCTGCTGCGCCAGGCAGGCGGCCAGCACCTGCCCGGTGATCTCGGCGTCGTCGCGCCCTTCCAGCACCGGCAGGCATTCGAGATGCGGAAATTCCGCGCGGATGACCTGGTCGAAGCCCATGCGCCGTTCGACATGGTCGCGCACCAGCATGGAGCCGGCGACAAGCGCGATCTTGCCGCGGCGGCCGCCGACGAACCGGCCGATCAGGCTGGCGGCAGTGCGGCCGGCCGCGACATTGTCGATGCCGACATAGTGGCTGCGGCGAAAGGCCGGCACGTCCGACACCAGCGTCACCACCGGCAGGCCGGCGGCGTGAAGCCGCGAAAGCGCCTCCCGCACCGGCGCGGAATCGGTGGCGACCAGCGCCACGCCCGAGACGGTATCCGTGTCCAGCGCATCGAGCGCCCTGGCCAGCGCCGCGCCGTCGAAGGGCGGCACCGGCACCACCTCGACCGAAATCCTGTCGAGCGCGGCGCCGCGGCGCCCCGCCTCGACGGCCTGCTGCTCCAGCGTGCGCATGAAGATGTTCGGGCCGCTGGGGATGATGAAGACGAAGCGGTAGCTGCGCTGCTTGGCCAGGTTCGCCGCCGCCAGGTCGCGCACGAAGCCCAGCCGCGCCACCGCGGCCTCGACGCGTGCGATCGTCGCCTCGCGCACCCCGGCGCGGCGGTTGAGCACCCTGTCGACCGTGGCAAGGCTGACGCCGGCCTCTTCGGCCACGTCGCGAACTGTTGGACGCAACTGCTGTTCCTCCCGCCGAGGTTTCTAGCTCAGATTTTGAGGTACGTAAATCACAATCTTGCCTGGTCCGCCAACGGCCCCGCCAGCGGCATCTTTCCGGGAACCCGACGCGATATCCGTGTACGCCGCGCTGGCCGACGGTGAAAATATCGAGAAGTGGTGATAGGTCGTAGCGACACGAACCGACTGCACGACGAGACCTGCGCCACATGGACCCGACCGCCTTCGAAGCCTACCGGCGAACGCCTGCCGCGCGTGCGGGCCTGCTGCGGTTGCTCATCGGTTCGGCGGTCGTCGCAATCTTCTGGATGGCGGGCACCGCGGCGGCGCTGGTTGGCGGCGGCTATATCCATGCGCGCTGGCTGGCTTCGTCGGGTGCCGGCGTGCCCGATGGCGGCGTCATGCGGGATTTCATCACCACGCCGACCGGAGTGCTGACGGCGCTCGCCTCCTTCGCCGGCATCTGGCTCGGCGTGTGGGTTGCCATGCGCCTGGTGCATCGCGAGCCGCTCGCGGCGCTCATCGGCAACAGCCGGCGCGTTTCCTGGCCGAGCTTCGCAAAGGGTCTGGCCGCCGTTGCGATCACCTCGCTGCTGTCCGAGATCCTGCTCTACTTGCTGCACCCGGGCATCGAGCGCAGCTCGATTGCGCTGTCGTCCTGGCTTCTGTTCCTGGCGCCGATCGTGCTTCTGGCCTTGCTTCAGACCTCGTCGGAGGAGCTGCTGTTCCGCGGCTACCTGACACGGGGCCTGGCCGGCCGCTTCCGCAGCCCGCTCGTCTGGGGCCTGGTGCCGCTGCTTCTGTTCACCTCCATGCACTGGAGTCCGGCCTCCAGCCTCGCCATCAACCTTTCCGTCCTGCTCTCCATCTTCGCCTTCGCGCTGGTCCTGCTCGCCACCGTCTACGCCACGGGCAATCTCGGCGCAGCCTTCGGCGCGCATCTGGGCAACAACCTGTTCGGCTTCCTGCTGATCTCGCACCAGCAAAGCTATGACGCGTTCGCCCTGTTCAAGGCGTCTCCGCTGGAGGCGGCCGGCTGGACCGGCACCGACGCGCTGCTGATCGCCGCGACCGGCCTCGCGGCCAGCGGCCTGACGGCGCTGCTGCTGCTGCATCCCCGTTCACCGCTGAGGCTCGCAACGGACCTCGGCAAGGAGGCCGCGGAAGATGCGGCGCCGCAGCCGGCTTGACTCTTTTCCCCTTTTCCTGTCTACACGCGGCGGATTTCCGCGACGAGATGTCTTCGCGAAAGCCGACCGGGACGCAGAAGGCCGCATGAGGCCGGTGCCGTAAACAGATCCCGGAGGCCAACACCCGGCAGCGCGATGCGCCCCCGGGTGCTTTTTGGCTTTGGCTTTTCGGTTGGAGCTTCCGCGCGCAGGCACTACCTCTCGGGGCAGAGCAACGACCCGGGACCGAAGGAAGAAACATGTTCGAAACGCTGCAGGAACGCCTTGGCTCGATCCTGAACGGCCTGACCGGCCGCGGCGCGCTGTCGGAGGCCGATGTATCGGCCGCCCTGCGCGAGGTGCGCCGCGCGCTGCTGGAAGCGGACGTGGCGCTGGAAGTGGTGCGCTCCTTCACCGACAAGGTGCGCGAGAAGGCGGTCGGCGCGGCGGTGCTGAAGTCGATCAAGCCCGGCCAGATGGTGGTCAAGATCGTCCATGACGAGCTGG
>DAOKZN010000169.1:0-5590 GCA_035325625.1 Mesorhizobium sp.
TGGAGCCCATCGTGCCGAGGCCGATCAGGCCGATTTCGGCTTTTTCCATTTTTTTTGTCCCTTTGCCGATTCCGCCGGAGAGGGATGTTTCGCCCCGGCAACCGGCTTCGTCAACCGCGCGGCGGCCCGATCACGGCCTTATGTCGATCGGCCCTTCGATCTGGACCATGTCGAAATCCGTGACCAGTATGTCGAGCCGCGCCGTCCAGCGCCCGGGAACGGGAACGACAAGGTCGTCCACCCGCCATGTGCCGTCGCCGGGCTTGTGTGCCGGCCGCTTCAGCGGCTCGATGCCGGACTCCGGCTTGGACAGCACCAGCGTCACCTCCCTGGCGTCGAGCGGGCCGAAATCCCCGGTCATGAGCATGACGGAAACCGAGACCGGGCCGGGATGGCCGGGCGTCACGGCCAGATCCGCCATCGCCTTCAGCGTGTGGATATGAATGGTGGCCGGCTGCGCGGCGGCGATCGCCAATGCGCGCGGCGGCGGCGTGAAGCGCCAGCCCGCCACGACGCCGAACACGGCCAGCACCAGCACCAGCTCCACGCCGATGGAGCGCGTCAGCTTTTTTCGCGCCGCCGCATCGCCGGCTTCGGCAGGCCGGGTGAGCCGCCAGCGGTTCAGGGCGGCGAGACCAAGCAACAAGGCGAGCAGCGCCAGCTTGGCGAGCAGCAGGCGGCCATAGGCCGTCTCGACCAGCGCGGCCGGCGCCTCGACCTGGATGACGGCCAGCACGATGCCGGCAAGGGCGAGCACGCCCACGACGGGCAGGATCGCCGCCGAAAAGCGCGTGAGCATGGGCCTGGCATCGCCCCCGCGCCGCCGCAGCGCCAGCCCCAGCGGCATCAGCGCCCCGGTCCAGAAGGCGACGCTGGCGCCGTGCAGGAATACCATCGGCCGCGTCAGCCATTGCGGGGCGGCGGCGCTGGCATGGCCGCTGGCGGCAAGGGCCGCGCCGACGCCGGCAAGAGCCAGCAACGAAAGCAGCCGGGAAACGCGGCTTTGCCGTAGCGCCAGCGACGCGAGGCCGAGGACAAGCGAGATCGCCGCGAGCAGCACCGTCCAGCCATAGCTGGTGCCCGCTCCGGTCCGCCAGACCACCGCCTCGGCAAGATGCGGCAGCGATGCGCCGAGCGCGTCGAGCCCCTGCAGGCCGAGCGCGGCAGGCGCCGCCGCAAGCCCCAGCAGCATGAGCCAGCCAGCGAAGCGGACGCCGTCGCGCCTGCCGTCCTCCTCCAGCCAGGTCACGGCGAAGGCGCCGCCGATGCCGAGGAACAGTCCGGCATAGAGGGCCGTGCGCACAAGCCAGATCGCCCCGCGCAGCCACCAGTCCACCGCCTCGGCCGCGGCGGGCGCCGCGCTCGGCGCGCCCACCGAGAACAGGATCGAGCCGCCGACCGGGTGGCCGTCGGCCGAGATCACCCGCCAGCTCAGCACATGCGTGCCACGGCCGCCGCCCGGCTCCTGCGGCGCGTCGATCAGGATGGTCTGCCCGTCGAGGCGGAAGGCGGAGAGCGGCACCGGCGTGCCGTCAGGCCGCACCAGCGTCAGCACCAGCGGCGACACCGGCTCGCTGAAGGTCAGGGAAAATTGCTTCGGCCCATTGGCCAGGACAGAGCCGTCCGCCGGCTCGGTGGCCACCAGCGCGGCATGGGCGAAGGCCGCGCCCGGCAGGGCAAATACCGCGGACAGCGCCAGGGCGAGGAAAAGCAGGACGGCGCAGAGCCGGGGGCGGAGAGCCCGAATTTGCGACCGTTGAGGCAGGATGCTTGAAGTGAGGCGGCCGACCTCGCACCCCTCACCCCTCCCCGCAAGGGGGAGGGGAAGGCTGCTGCGCTGCGCGCGATCAACGAAGTCCTGGAGGAGAGCGGCCCCGCCGCAAGGTACCTCTCCCCCTTGCGGGGAGGAGTGAGGGGTGGGGGTAAATCCGCTCGCGGCCTCACCCGGCCTTTCCAGGCAAGCAGGCCGCGCCGGCCGACTTTTTCCCGTATCCTGCTCCATCGCCGCGCCCCGGAAAGGGCGGCGCGCCGGCCGCAGCCGGCGCGCCGCATCGACACCTATTTCTTCGGCAGGAGCTTGAGGCCCGGCGCCGGGAATTCGAGCTCGTCCGCGTCCTGCCCGGCCGCGGGAATGGCGATCCAGCGATCGGCGGCGCCGTCCTCGCATTCCTGCACCACGGGGAAGTAGAGCTTTTCCCCGGCCGGCAGGTCGGCGGCAAGCTGGCCGCGCAGCACGAACTCGTCGTAGAACTCGTCCGGCAGCTTGCCGCCGCTCCAGTCCACTTCCTGCACGCCCTCGGTGACCTTTTCGCCCCACAGCTCGTAGGCCTTCTCATACTTGCCCTTCACCGTCTTCAGCTCCCAGCCGGGCTTGGGCATCGGCTTCACCGCGATCACCCCTTCCGGGATCTTGACGCGCACGGCGACGGTCGCCTTGCCCTCGCAGCCATGCGGCACGCGCAGCACGGCCTTGTAGGTCGAGCCGACGGGCGCCTCCTGCGTCTCCAGCGTGACATGGGCGAATGCGGCGGTGCCGCTGCAGACGGTGAAAGCGGCGGCAAAAACTGTGGACTTCAGCATGGTCGTGTATCCTTGGAAAACAGGTTCGGGAGACCGCGCGGGGCGGAGGCTATCGACAGCGTCACTGGACATGGTCGCCATCCGTTCCATGACCGTTCTCCATCTTCATGCCGCCGCCGGCGCCCATCGCTTCCACCGCGAATTCGACCTCGACGGAACCGGCCTTCTCGAAGGTCAGCGTGGCGGAAAACTCCTCGCCTTCCTTGGGCAGCTGCTTCAGGCCGATGAACATCAGATGATAGCTTCCGGGCTTCAGCTCGACCTTGCCGCCGGCCGGAACTTCCAGCCCTCCCTCCAGCGGGCGCATGGTCATGACGCCGTCCTTGACGGCCATTTCATGCAGCTCGGCCTTGGCCGAGATGCCGGAGGAGACGGACACCAGCCGGTCCGGCGCGGCGCCGTGGTTGGTGACGGTGAGATAGCCGCCGGCCACCGAGGCGCCGGCGGGCGCGGCGCGCGACCAGGGATGGCCGATTTCGAGGTCGCCCACCTTGAACTCGTGCGCCAGGGCCGCATGGGCGTCGGCGAACAGAAGCGCGAGGATGAAGACGGCGATGCCGAGCCGTTCCTCCAGCGAGCGGAACAGCGGGGATGCGCGGCCAAGGATGCGCGCGGGAACAGAGTGCGGAATATGCATGGTGGCTCCATGAAGGGAGGATCGCGCCGCAGGGCGGCCGCGAATGATTTCAGGATTGGATGGTGGCGGCCCGCGAAGGTTCCGGGGCCGAGACGACGTCAGGCCGCAGCCGGCGGGGCGCGCGGATTGACCGGGGTACGTATGCGCACGACCGGCGCGGCATCGGTCCTCGGCGCGGCCTGCACCACCAGTTCGTAGCGGACCGCGTGGACGATATTGCCGGCCGCCGGCGGCGCGCCATAGGCGAAGGAGGACAGGCTGCAGCCGAACAGGCAGCAATCGTGCTGGTGCCGGGGGTCGCCCGCCGGACGCTCGACGGCGCCCTCATGCGTGCAGATGACGTTGCCGAAGGCATCGAGCTGGCTCACCGCCGGCCCGGCGCCCAACGCGAAGGCGCCGAGAGCCGATTGCAGCACGAGCAGATAGGCGACGGCGAGGATCGCCGGCATGCTCCATCTTCTGCGCGAACCGCTCAACGTCGCTCTTCCCCAACCTCTCCGGCGCACCCTTACCATAGGGACGACCGGCGCAAAACCGGCAAACCGCCGCAGCACGGGACGGTCATATCCGCCCATCCTTCTAGGCCCGACGCCGCGGCCGGACTTTGATGTGCCGCACATTGCCGGCCAAAAGACCGCGCGGCCCGCCCCTCAGCGGCCGAGCAGCGCCTCCACCGCCGCCGCTATTCCCAGCAGCCGGCGGTCGTGGCCGTTGCGCGCCACCAGCATCAGCCCGGCCGGCAGCTCCATGTCCGGCATGGGCAGCGATATGGCGCAGAGATCGAACTGGTTGGCCACCTGCGTGTTGCGCAGAAGCAGTCCCTCCGTGCGGTTGCGCCGCGTCTCGTCGCCGGCAAGGTCCGCGATCCGGGGCGCCAGCAGGGGCACGGTGGGCAGCGCCAGAACGTCGAAGCCGGTCAGCCGCTCGTCCATGGCGGCGGCAAGCTCGGCGCGGCGGCGCAGGGCGCGGATATAGACGGGCGCCGGAGCCGTGGCCGCACGCGACAGAGGCCCGCTGACATGCGGGTCGGCGGCCGTGGCCGGCCCCGCCTCCAGCCAGTCGGCATGGACTTCCGCACCCTCGAGCGCGGCGATCGAGGCGCGGCGCGTGGCCTCCCGCATCCCGGCCAGAAGATCGTCCATATGAGCTTCGGCCACATGCGCGCCGGCTCGCCCGATGGCGGCGAGGCACCGCTCGAACCCCTCGCCCACGGCGTCCTCCATATGCTCGAACAGACGGCCGCGCGGGACCCCGACGCGCAGGCCCGCCAGCGGCACAGGGTGCAGCCCGGCCCATTCCTCGCCCGCCATCACGGCGTCCGCCGCGGCGCAATCGGCCACCGAGCGCGCCAGCGGGCCGATGGAATCCAGCGTGGGCGAAAGCGGGAAGGCACCCGCCAGCGGCACGTGCCGCGCCGTGGGCTTGAAGCCGGCCGTGCCGTTGAGCGCCGCCGGAATGCGCACCGAGCCGCCGGTGTCGGAGCCGATGGCGATCTCGCTGGTGCCTTCCGCCACCGAAACGCCGGCCCCGGACGACGAGCCGCCCGGAATGCGGGAAGCATCCGCCGCATTGGGCGGCGTGCCGAAATGCGGGTTGTCGCCGATGGCGGTGAAGGCGAACTCGGTCATCGCCGTCTTGCCCAGGATGACGGCGCCGGCGCGGCGCAGCCTTGTGACCGCCAATGCATCTCTTTCTGCCGGCGCGGCGGAGGCGCGCAGCAGCGAGCCGGCCGTGGTCGGCTCGCCCGCAACGTCGAACAGGTCCTTGATCGAGGCGATGCGGCCGTCCAGCGGCCCGAGCGTCACACCCGCCCTGCGGCGCGCATCGGCGGCGTCGGCCGCAGCCCGCGCGGCGTCGGGATAGAGCCTGGCGAACACGCGCTCCCGCCCGGCACGGGCGGCGAGGCGGGACAGCATGTCTTCGAGGCGGTCGCGGCTGGATGGCATCATCTTCCCCTTGGGTATTCCCCTGCCTGGGTCTTCCCTTGCTTGAAGCCGCCATCCTATCAGCATCGGCCCGGCGGGGAACGTTCCGCTTTCGAACTGGTCCAGCGGACGGAAATTTCAAAGCCACGCCCCACCGCGCCAATTCCTTCTCTGGCCAAAGCGCCGCTTGCGTCCATAATCGCCCGCCATGGGCCGGAGCCGCGCTCCGCGCCGGAAATCTGCGCCGCCTGCCCGGCGGCCCGTGCAGGGGAGTTTACGATGCCGGTTTTCAAGCTTTCGAGACGCGCGCTTCTGGCCGGCACGGCCGCGCTGGCGGCTTCCACCGCGCTGCCGGCGATCACGCTGGCGCAAACGCCGCGCAAGGGCGGCCGGCTGGTGGTGGCCGCCGATTCCGAGCCGCGCAACCTGAACCCGGCCATCGTCGCCT
>DAOKZN010000170.1:0-5535 GCA_035325625.1 Mesorhizobium sp.
ATCGTGGCGCTGTCGGGCGACTACGACTTCCAGTTCCTCATCGAGGAGCTGGCCGCCGGCGCCCAGCACCGGCTGCCCTATATCCATGTCGTGGTGAACAACGCCTATCTCGGGCTCATCCGCCAGTCGCAGCGCGGCTTTTCGATGGACTACGAGGTCAGCCTTGCCTTCGAGAACCAGAACCGCAGGGACGACCCGCAGGCCGGCTATGGCGTCGACCACGTCGCGGTCGCCGAGGCCATGGGCTGCAAGGCCGTGCGCGTCTCGAAACCGGAGGAGTTCGCCGGCGCCTTCAGGGAGGCCGAGCGGCTGATGCGGGAGCATCAGGTTCCGGTGGTGCTGGAATTCATCCTGGAGCGCGTCACCAACATTTCCATGGGCACCGAGATCGACAAGATCACCGAATTCGAGGAACTTGCCGAGCGAAACGAGGACGCGCCGACGGCAATCGCCATGCTGGACTAGAATAGACCGCCATCCCGGAAGCCATGCCGAGCGAAGCCAGAAGCGGCGGCCGGGATGACGCGCGTTGAGATCGATATCCTTGTCGGACCTGTGTGGAGACAAAAAAGAATGCCGAAATTTTCAGCCAATCTTTCCATGCTCTTCACCGAGCACGACTTCCTCGACCGCTTCGATGCCGCCGCCCGCGCCGGCTTCAGGGGCGTGGAATATCTCGGCCCCTATGACCATCCGGCCGAGACGGTGGCGGCGCGGCTGAAGAAGAACGGGCTCACGCAGGTGCTGTTCAACCTGCCGTCGGGCGACTGGGCGGGCGGCGAGCGCGGCATCGCCATTCTGCCCGACCGTGTCGAGGAATTCCGCCGGGGCGTCGATACGGCGATCGACTATGCCAGGGCGCTGGGCTGCGGGCAGGTGAACTGCCTGGCCGGCATCGCGCCCGCGGGGGCCGATCGGCAGAAGCTGGAGGACGTTTTCGTCGGGAACCTGAAATTCGCGGCCGAAAGGCTGGGAAATGCAGGGATAAAATTGCTGATCGAGCCGATCAACACGCGCGACATCCCCGGTTTCTTCCTGACCGGCACGAAACAGGCGCTCGGCATCATGGAGCGGGTGGGCTCGAACAACCTGCATCTCCAGTACGACATCTATCACATGCAGATCATGGAGGGGGATCTCGCCCGTACCATGGAGGCGAACCTGCCCCGCATCGCGCATATCCAGCTTGCGGACAATCCCGGCCGCCACGAGCCGGGGACGGGCGAGATCAACTATCCCTTCCTCTACGAGCTCATCGACCGCATCGGCTATCCGGGCTGGATCGGTGCCGAATACAAGCCGAAAGCCGGCACGGAGGCCGGGCTTGGCTGGTTCAAGGAATTTGCGGGCAGGGCCGCGGTGTAGTCGGGCCGGCCTTGTAACTGAAGAAGGATACAGAAAATGGAAACCATCGGCTTCATCGGGCTGGGCATCATGGGCGCACCGATGGCGGGCCATCTGCTGGATGCCGGCTATCCCGTCGTGGCCAGCGACCATCGCTCGAAGCCGCCGGCCGGTCTCGTGGCCAAAGGGCTGAAGACCGTCACCGGCCACGACGCGGTGGCGAAGGCCGCCGACATCGTCATCCTGATGGTGCCCGACACGCCGCAGGTGGCGGAGGTGCTGTTCGCGGAGGGCGGCGTGGCCGCGGGGCTGTCCAGGGGCAAGCTGGTCGTCGACATGTCGTCCATCTCGCCGATCGCCACCAAGGAGTTCGCCAAGAAGATCAACGAACTCGGCTGCGACTATCTTGACGCACCGGTTTCCGGCGGCGAGGTGGGCGCCAAGGCGGCCTCGCTCACCATCATGGTGGGCGGTGAGGAAAGCGCGTTCGGGCGGGCCCGGCCGGTCTTCGAGAAGATGGGCAAGAACATCACCCTGGTGGGGCCGAACGGCGTCGGCCAGACCACCAAGGTGGCCAACCAGATCGTGGTGGCGCTGACCATCGAGGCGGTGGCCGAGGCGCTCGTCTTCGCCTCCAAGGCCGGCGCCAATCCCGCCAAGGTGCGGCAGGCGCTGATGGGCGGCCTTGCCGCATCGCGTATCCTGGAGGTGCATGGCGAGCGCATGATCAAGCGCAGCTTCGATCCGGGCTTTCGCATCGAACTGCACAGCAAGGACCTGAATCTTGCGCTGGAAGGGGCACGCTCCCTCGGCGTCGCGCTGCCCAACACCGCGACCGCGCAGCAGCTATTCAACTCCTGCGCGGCAAATGGCGGGGCGAAGGAAGACCACTCGGCGCTGGTGCGCGCGCTGGAGCGCCTGGCGGGGCATGAAGTGGGGGAAGTAGGGGAATAGGGCGGTAAGGGGGTAGGGGAATAAGGCTGCGTACTCCCCTGCTCACCCCAAAAACTTCCGCGCCGCGTAAAGCGCCACCGCCGCCGCGTTCGACACGTTGAGCGAGCGGATGGCGCCCGGCATGTCGAGCCGGGCCAGCGCGGTCACGGTCTCGCGCGTCTTCTGGCGCAGGCCCTTGCCTTCGGCCCCCAGCACGAGGGCGATTTTTCGTCCCGCAAAGGTGCTTTCCAGTTCCGCCGGGCCGTCCGAATCGAGGCCGATGCTCTGGTATCCGGCCTCGTGCAGCATTATCAGCGCTTCGGCGAGGTTCCGCACCTCGATGTGGTCGATATGCTCCAGCGCGCCCGAGGCGGATTTCGCCAGCACGCCGGATTCGGCCGGGCTGTGGCGCGCCGTGGTGATCAGCGCGCCGGCGCCGAAGGCGACCGCCGAGCGCAGGATCGCGCCGACATTGTGAGGGTCCGTCACCTGGTCCAGCACCAGCACCAGCGGCGCGTCGCCCAGCGCATCGAGCCGCTTGGGCGCCAGCGGCTCGGCCTCCACCAGCACGCCCTGGTGGACCGCGTCGGAGCCGGTGATGCGGTCGATGTCGCGCGGCTCGGCAAGCTCGGCCGGGAAGGGCAGGGCGGCGAGGTCGGCGAGGCCCAGCCTTTCCGCGGCGTTGCGCGTCACCAGCATGTGCCTGATTCTGCGGTTCGGGTTGTCGAGCGCCGCCCGCACCGTGTGCAGGCCGTAGAGCCTCACCAGCCCGTCGGGCGCCTGTTCTCCCGGAGGCTGCTTCGGCCGCTGGCGATAAGCGGGCGCGCCGCCGGACTTTTCGTCGCGATGCGCGCGGCGCAGCCGGGCATAGTGGCTGTCCTTCGGTGTTCCGGCGGCGGGTTTTGCAGGCTTCTTGGTGTCGGTCATGGCGCCTCTATAGCGGCGGCGCCGGCCTTTGGATATGGCTGCCTGCGGGCCGCGCGAATAAGTCGGCGAAATTGCCCGGCGCGCGGTTGACACCTGTCGGCCTTGCCGCCATAAGGCCCCTCGCGGATTTCGGGCGGGCGCAGATGCATCCTCCGACATTCGCGGAAGTGCCTCGTTGCATGGCTCCGGCGGCAGTACGGAGGGGTGCCCGAGTGGTTAAAGGGGACGGACTGTAAATCCGTTGGCTTCGCCTACGTTGGTTCGAATCCAACCCCCTCCACCACTGCCGCGCCGGAGCCCGAGCACGGCCTGCGGCGCGGGTGTAGCTCAATGGTAGAGCAGCAGCCTTCCAAGCTGAATACGAGGGTTCGATTCCCTTCACCCGCTCCATCCTCCCTCCGTCTCGGCCCTTCTTCCATTCCGTGCCGGCCGTTCCCATATCGGGCCGACATTCCCCAACCGGACCGCACCCAGGCAGCCGGGCGGACGCCCTGCCAGAAGACACTTGTGTTTTTTGGCCTTTGTCGCTAATCGCCCCGCATCCGACTGCACCAAGGTCCAGCGCCCAAGGAAAGAAACGATGGCAAAAGGTAAATTCGAGCGGACGAAGCCTCATGTGAACATTGGCACGATCGGCCACGTTGACCATGGCAAGACGTCGTTGACGGCGGCGATCACGAAGTACTTTGGGGATTTCAAGGCGTACGACCAGATCGACAACGCGCCTGAGGAGAAGGCGCGGGGGATCACGATCTCGACGTCGCATGTTGAGTACGAGACGGCGAGCCGTCACTATGCGCATGTGGACTGCCCCGGTCACGCGGACTATGTGAAGAACATGATTACGGGCGCCGCGCAGATGGACGGGGCGATCCTGGTTGTGAGCGCGGCGGACGGTCCGATGCCGCAGACGCGCGAGCACATTCTTCTGGCGCGCCAGGTTGGCGTTCCGGCGATCGTTGTGTTTTTGAACAAGTGCGATCAGGTCGACGATCCGGAGCTTCTGGAGCTGGTGGAGCTTGAGGTGCGCGAGCTTCTGTCGAAGTACGAGTTTCCGGGCGACGACATTCCGATCGTCAAGGGCTCGGCGCTTGCGGCGCTGGAGGATTCGAGCAAGGAGCTTGGCGAGGACGCGGTCCGCAAGCTGATGGAGGCGGTCGACGCCTACATTCCGACGCCGGAGCGCCCGGTGGACAAGCCGTTCCTGATGCCGATCGAGGACGTGTTCTCGATCTCGGGGCGCGGCACGGTGGTGACGGGACGCGTGGAGCGCGGCATTGTCAAGGTCGGCGACGAGCTCGAGATCGTGGGCATCCGCCCGACGTCGAAGACGACGTGCACGGGCGTGGAGATGTTCCGCAAGCTTCTGGACCAGGGCCAGGCTGGCGACAACATCGGCGCGCTGCTGCGCGGCGTGGACCGCGAGGGGGTCGAGCGCGGCCAGGTTCTGGCCAAGCCGGGCTCGGTGAAGCCGCACAAGAAGTTCAAGGCCGAGGCCTATATCCTGACGAAGGAGGAGGGCGGCCGCCACACGCCGTTCTTCACCAACTACCGTCCGCAGTTCTACTTCCGCACGACGGACGTGACGGGCATCGTGACGCTTCCGGCGGGCACGGAGATGGTGATGCCCGGCGACAACGTGACGGTGGACGTGGAGCTGATCGTGCCGATCGCCATGGAGGAGCGCCTGCGCTTCGCCATCCGCGAAGGCGGCCGCACCGTCGGCGCCGGCATCGTGGCCAGCATCGTCGAGTAATAAGAAGAACAAGAGATCTGTCGCGGGCGGGTTTGGCGCCCGCGCCGCGCCAGAACAAGGAATGACGAGATGAACGGTCAGAATATCCGCATCCGCCTCAAAGCGTTCGACCATCGCGTGCTCGACGCGTCCACGCGGGAAATCGTGTCGACGGCCAAGCGCACCGGCGCGAATGTCCGCGGCCCTATCCCACTGCCGACGCGGATCGAGAAGTTCACGGTCAACCGCTCGCCGCATGTCGACAAGAAGAGCCGCGAGCAGTTCGAGATGCGCACCCACAAGCGCCTTCTCGACATCGTGGACCCGACCCCGCAGACGGTCGATGCTCTGATGAAGCTCGATCTGGCCGCTGGCGTGGACGTCGAAATCAAGCTCTGACGAGCCGAACGGGGCGGGGAGAGGCGAAAGCCTCGACGGGACCTCAAGGATCAAGAGGCGAGAAGGGGCCGGGCCCCGACAGGAACCTCGAAAGAACATGAGCCGGGCGCAAGCCAAGCTCCTCTGAAGGAAGAACGAAAACATGCGTTCAGGAGTGATTGCACAGAAGGTGGGAATGACCCGCATCTATAACGATG
>DAOKZN010000171.1:0-2123 GCA_035325625.1 Mesorhizobium sp.
AACCATACATGAAGGCGGGTCACTTCTCGGCGAAAATCCCGGGTCAGCTCTCAGCGGAAATCAACACTCGGACTTCTCGGAAAGCAGGCGATAGACACCCGGGGCGTCCGCCACGGGCAGGGCAACATGGTGCTTCACGTCCTGCACGTCGGCAGGATTCAGCAGGCGGTGCTCAAGCCCGCCTCGCACCGAGCCGGATTGTCGCCTGACCGATATCCCGCCGATTTGGCCCAGTCGAGCACCTTCTCCATTCGTTCCCGAAGCTTTGTCCCAGTCTCGATCTTGTCAGCCCAGACGGGCTGGAGGATCTTCACCACATGATTCGCGTCGACCTGATCGACCGACAACTTGCCGATGACAGGGTACACGTACATCTCTAACGACCTTCGCCAGTGCTGCGAATGAAGGGCCGAATTCTTCCAGCCAGCCTGCCGTGCCTCGATACATTTCTCGGCGCATTCCGCGAACGTCATCGTCTCCCGCTGCTGCCCCGCATCCCTCGCCGTGCGAGGATCGATACCGTCAAGCAGCAAGGTCTGCGCCTTATGAGTTCGGCGCTTGGCTTCCGTCAACGTCAGCAGCCGGGCGGTTCCCAACGACATCCGGCACGGCCGGCCCTTAAAGCGATAGCGCAGGAGCCAGACGCGGCTGTTGCCTCGGATTTGTAGGTAAAGGCCGTGGGCCACACGATGCTCACCGTCCTTGTCGAGGCTGGCGACCTCCGAAGCGGTTAAATCCTTGGGCATCGGATAATTCTCCTAGCCGCACACCTCGCTCATCCCGACCCGGAAGTCCAGCCGCCACAGCGCGGCATTACCTGCTGGTTTACATGCACTCCTGCGGTGGCCAGTGTTAGGCGACAACGGGCAACATTGGACCGTCAAAGCAATGAGACGGGCCGCTGAAAGTCTTAGAATTGTGCGAGGTTGAAGGCTGAAAGCGCGCATTTGCGGGCTTCTGATGCAACCGTCAATAAAGCCAGACGCTTCCGCCCCTGGGCACCATCAAATCTCCCAAGCAAGATACAAGACACCGCAACGGACGCTGCGAGTGCGCAAGTTCGCGCCATGCGCATGCCATAAGGCGTTGGCGGGACCTCCCTCCAATCCATGTTTGGCAGGAGAATGAACGGGATCGCCGATTCCGGATGGCCAGCGCATGGTAGGCGTGGTTTGACTACGCATCTCGCCCGAAAGCGGTTTCGGGATAGCGGCATGCGGAAAAATCAGGAACGCAAAGCGTATCGCCTGGAACCATTCCGCTGCGGCGCATTTCAGCGTTCGACCGGCATCGGCCGATACGCAAGGGAGACGACGGCATGAGCAAGGCAGGAACGATCCGCGCCGGCATGGGCGGCTGGACCTTCGAGCCGTGGGACACGGCCTTCTACCCTGCCAAGCTGGCCAAGGCGAAGCAACTGCACTACGCCTCGCGCCAGGTGCCGACGATCGAGGTGAACGGCACCTATTATTCGAGCTTCAAGGAGCCCACCTTCGTCAAATGGGCGGCCGAATCGCCGGACGGCTTCGTCTTCTCGCTGAAGGGCAACCGCTTCATCACCAACCGCCGCGTGCTGGCGGAAGCCGGCGAATCGATGATGCGCTTCCTCGGTTCCGGCGTCGCCGCCCTCGGCGACAAGCTCGGGCCGATCCTGTGGCAGTTCGCCCCGACCAAGAAGTTCGATGCCGACGATTTCGAGGCCTTCCTCAAGCTGCTGCCGGAAAGCCAGGAAGGGGTGAAGCTGCGCCACGCGCTGGAGGTGCGCAACCCCACCTTCGTGGTGCCCGAATTCGTGGCGCTGGCGCGAAAATACGGCGCGGCGATCGTCTATGCCGACCATGCCACTTACCCCGCCATCGCCGACGTCACGGCCGATTTCGTCTATGCCCGGCTGCAGACGGGCAAGGACGAAAACCCCGATTGCTACACGCCCGAGGCGCTGGACCAGTGGGCCGCGCGCGCCAGGCTCTGGGCCGAGGGCAAGACGCCGGCCGACCTGCCGCGCGCCGATCCGTCGACCGATGCGCCGGTGAAGCCGCGCGACGTGTTCGTCTATTTCATCACGGAGGGAAAGGTGCGTGCCCCCTTCGGGGCGATGGCGCTCATGCGCCGCGTGGCGTAGC
>DAOKZN010000171.1:2223-5532 GCA_035325625.1 Mesorhizobium sp.
GGCAATGCGCCGCCGTCAGGCGCCGGCGCCGCGCGCCACGCGCTCGATCTCCTCGCGCACCAGGCGCTCGACCAGCGTGGGCAGGTTATTGTCCAGCCAGTCCTGCAGCATCGGCCGCAGCATCTCCTCCGCCATCTCGTCGAAGGTCTTGCGGCTGCGGCTGGCGAACGCTTCGGAAAGCTCCTCGAAGGCGGCCGCCACCTGCCGGCTGGTGTGTTCCGACACCAGCGCGGGCCGGGCGGGCGGGGCTTGCACCGGCGCATCGGGCAGGGCCGGTGCTGCCTCCTGCAGGGCGGCCGGAGCCTCGGTAACTGTGGATTCATATTCCAGGCCCGGCTCGTCCGGCGTGGACTCCACCTCGACGGCCTCGTTTGCGGCATCATATGCCGTTGCACCGATGTCGTGCCTGCTTTCCTCGGCGATCCGGTTGCCGATCTCGGCCAGGGTGATCGTCGGGCGCGTTGCCTCGGGCGCCCGGACAGCGGCAGCCTCCTCCCACGGCGTATCGTCGGCCTGCGACGACACGGCAAGGCCGGCCGGTCCGGGCTGAGGGTCGGCGCGAAGCTCTGCCCGGAACGCCTCCACTTCGGGCATGACGTCCTGCACGGGCTCCTGCTGCAGTTCGGCAGCCTCGCCTGCCGGCCTGCGGTTGGAATCGCTGTCCTCGATGATCCTCCTGATGGAAGCGAGTATCTCTTCCATCGAAGGTTCGCGCTGTGCGCTGCTCGCCATGGCCGTCGTCACATTCGCCGCCCTTGTGACCTGTTGCACCGCCGATCCGGCGGATCGGCCGGGTCGAATCATCGCATCAAGCGTAACCGACCGGCGGGCTTGCGAGAATCCCCAATCTCGGGGCCTCGCTGATTTCAACAAGATAGGGCGGAAGCGGCGCCGCCGTCGGGTTCAGCGGCCATCGGGTTCAGCGGCCATCGGGCGTGCGCAGGCCGATCCACTTGTCCTTGACGGCGTTATAGTGCTCTTCCGGCTTGTACTTGGCCACCTTCAGCCCCAGGCGCTCGGTCGAGAGCCGGCCCATGGCCTGCAGGATCGCGTAGCTGGCCAGAACCACGTCGCGCTCGGAACCGGCAAGGTTGATCTGGGCGTTGACGACGTCGTTCTGCGCGTTGAGCACGTCCAGCGTGGTGCGCTGGCCCACATTGCGCTCCTCGATGACGCCGTTGAGGGCGAGCTGCGCCGCCGCCACCAGGGCGCGGTTGGCGTCCACGCCTTCGCGGGCGGCCGTGTAGGAGGTCCAGGCAGCGGCGACGGCGTTGCGGACCTGATCGCGGCTGACATCCACCTCGATCCTGGCCTGGCCGAGCTGCTCCTTCGTCTGGCGCACCTGCGCCGAGGCGCGCCCGCCCTGGTAGATGGGAACCGTCAGCGTCGCGCCGATGCTGGCCGAAGTGGAAGCGCCGGTGCTGAGCTGCGAGGCACCGTAGCCGTTGGCATCCTGGTAGTTCTGCGAGAGGCCGGCCGAAGCGGTGACCTGGGGCAGCAGCGCGCCCTCGGCGGACTTCACTGAGAAGCCGGCGGCATCGACGAGATGCTGGGTGGCGAGGATGGCGGGATGCTCGTTCGAGGCGATGGCGAAGGCGGATTCGAGATTTGCCGGAAGCAGCTTGGCCAGCGGGCTGGCCGGCTTCAAGGTGCCGGGCTGCTCGCCGACGATCTGGCGGTAGGCGGCCTCGCTGGCCAGCGCCTGCGCGCGCGCGGCGCTCAGCTGGGCGACGGCGTTCGAGCGTGCCGCGTCGGCCTGGGCGACGTCGGTGCGGGTACCCTCGCCCACCTCGAAGCGCGAGCGCGCCGCGCGCACCTGCTCGGTTAGCGCCTTGAGGTTCTGCTCCGTCAGCTTGGCCACCTGCCGGTCGTGAATCACGTTCATGTAGGACTGGGCGGCGGAAAAGAGGGTGTCCTCCTCCGTATTGCGCAGGCTTTCGACCGAGGCCGACACGCGCGCCTCGGCGGCCGCCACATTGTTCTTCGTCTGGAAGCCGTCGAAGAGGGTCTGGTTGATCTGGACCCCGAAATTGCCCTGCGTGAGCCGCGTCGTGCCGCCCCCTTCCCTGCGGGTGGTCGAATAGTCGATGCTGGCGGAGCCGGCGATGGTCGGCCGGTAGCCCGACTTGGCTATGGCAACGCCCTCGTCGGTGACGCGGACGCCGGCGCGCGCGGAATTGAGCTTCGAATTGTTCTGGTAGGCCTTGGACAAGGCACCCTGGATGGTTTCGGCCGATGCCGGCGTGGAGAGCACGGCCACCGAAACGAACAGGGCGGCAAGGAAGCTCTTGCTGACAGACTGCACGGCGTATCCCTCATCCGTTCACGGGAACTGCGCCGCACAACCGCCCTTGTCGGCCGGAATGTGCCGCGTTTCCCGTTTTCCCTTGCCGCCGGGGCCAGCATCGAACAGCCGGCCGGGCAGCACCGTTTGAACCCGCTAGCCAACATGCCGAGACGCTGGCCGCAAGACAAAATCGCTCAGAACTCGAAAGCGTGCGTACGTTCGAATCCGGGTAGTGGCTTTATTGCCGCATTGAATGTGCGCCGCCCGGTGACGATTCCGGCCGTCTTCAGATAGAGGCGCGCAATGCCCGCATTGCCGTGCCCTTCCACCGCGACGAGGCGTCCGCCCTCGCCGAGTTGGCCGAGCAGCGCCTCCGGAATCTCCTCCACGCTGCCGCCGATCAGGATCACGTCGTAAGGCGCCTTCGCGGCATGCCCTTCCCTGAGAGGCCCGGTGACCACCTCGACATTCGCGCAGCCGAGTTGCGAAAGAACCGAGCGCGCCGTGTCCGCCAGCGCCGGATCGCTTTCGAGGGCAACCACGGAGCGCGCCAAGCGCGACAGGATCGCTGCCGAATAGCCGGTGGCGCAGCCGACATCGAGCACATTGTCCTGCGCATCGACCTCCGCGAGTTGGATGAGGCGCGCCAGGGGCGACGGCTCCATGAGATAGCGGGGGCCGGCTGCCCCGTCGGCGATGCGCACGTCCTCGTCGATATAGGCGAGGTCGCGGCGGTCGGCATCCACGAACAATTCGCGCGGAACCGTCAGCATCGCCTCGAGCAACGGCGCGCTGGTGACGTCGACGGTACGAATCTGGCCGTCGACCATCTTCACCCGGCGCTCGGCGAAATCAGCTTCCATGTCGCAACAATCCCGCATCGGGCGCGCCAGCGCGCCATGTATTGGCCTGGAACATGCCGGCGCCCCACGCGCCGGTCCGGGGTATTGGAGGCCTCGCCCGGAATCGAACCGGGGTGCAAGGATTTGCAGTCCTCTGCGTAACCACTCCGCCACGAGGCC